>CALMEH010000387.1 GCA_937863115.1 uncultured Acidobacteriota bacterium | reverse complement strand
AAAAAAAACCTCTTGAAATTCTGTGTTTTTAGAACGACCTATTTATAAAACCATCCTTTTCGGTTTAAATTCCGACAGTTTTGAAAGGAAATATCTTTACTTTTAACGCAACCGCCGCTGAAATTACCGGATTTTCCGCCGCTGAAATGCGTGGCGAACCGATTTCAAAACTTTTCGGCGACATCAATCTTTCGCTCGAAAACGTGTTTGAAATTACCGAAACCGGTGAGCATCCGGCGCGTTTTGAAACCGATTTTATGACACCGCAAGAAGAATTTGTCAGAATCGGTTACAGCATCACACCTCTTTTGAGCGAAAATGGCGAAGCGAAAGGTTTGATTTTCAGTTTTCAGGACCTAACTGAAATTCGCACGATGGAAGAAAATGTGCGCCGCAAAGATCGTCTGGCGGCAGTCGGGCGCGTTGCCGCCGGATTAGCGCACGAAATCCGTAATCCGCTTGGCGCAATGCGCGGGGCGATTCAGGTTTTACAATCGCAAACGCCGCCCGAATCTTCACAGGCAAGTTTGATGGAAATAATTTTGCGCGAATCAGACAGACTCAATAAAATTATTATCAACTTTTTGACATATGCCCGCCCGCGTATCAGTAATTTTTCTGAAATTGATGTGCGCGAAGCGATAAACGACACTTTTACGCTTCTCAAACACAGCCCGGATGTTCAGGAAAATCACAAACTCGAATCGGTTTTGCCCGACTACGAAGTTTTGGTTTCGGCTGATCCGACACAAATCAAGCAAATCTTTTGGAATTTGACGCGAAACGCTTTGCAGGCAATGCCCAACGGCGGAGTTTTAACGGTTCATCTCGAAGAATTAGGCAAAGAACGCATCCGCATACAATTTACCGATTCAGGTTGCGGAATGTCGCCGACGCAGGTTGAAAGACTTTTCGAGCCGTTTTCCGATTCGACAACCGGCGGCACAGGTTTAGGACTTTCCATTGTTTATCAAATCGTCCGCGACCATCACGGCACCATCAATGTCCGAAGCATCGAAGGCAACGGCACGACCATCACGCTCGAATTTCCGACCGAATTACGCGGACAAAAATTACCGAATGAAATCGAAGCCGGCGAAGCCTTTGCCCAACCTTCGAGATTGGAAGGTTTTTTGACAGTTAAAAAGTGAAAAGTGAAAGTAGAAATATTCTTTCACTTTTCACTAAACTAAGCGGTAACATTCAGCACATAAAGCGGCGACCAACTGCCGACTTGGTCATTGCCTTTGAGATAGCGGCAGCGGACTTCGATTTGGAGAACTGCGCCTTGTTCCGCCGGTGCTTCGAGTTGGATGACGAACGGCGATTGCAGGGCGACGATTGATGC
>CALMEH010000386.1 GCA_937863115.1 uncultured Acidobacteriota bacterium | reverse complement strand
CCAAGGCGATTTCCCGAACCGTTTTTGTTGTTAAATTCTGCATAAATCCTCCATATTGTTTTTTTTTAGTTATCCCTAAAATTCTAAAAAGAGTAGGCGGCTGCCAAATTCAGATGATTTGCCGTGTGCCTGCCGCTACGGGTAAAAGTCGTTTCAAACCGACGAAATTCCGTCCCTAAAGAGAATTGCGGAATCGGCTTGAAAATAAAATTAAAAGCATATGCCAAGTTTCTTGAACGCCAATCGCCCACCGAAATACTGACTAAATCCTCATTTCTCGGGTCGTCCAATCCAATCGAACCGTAAAAGGTTAGACGGTCTTTCAAAACATCCGGTGTGAACCAAATTTGCGTCCAACCACCGCGAGTCCCAATGCCCCGAACTCCACCCGAGACCAGCGTAGCACCTTGCCGAGGCGCAAAATCAGGGTTGTAGTTTTGAAAAATTCCGGCTTGAAAACCTGCCAGATTGCGACCGAAAAATGCCTCCCCCGAAATTCCCAATCGCTTGGCAAGTGGAAAATTCCAGTCCAAAGCAAAACCGACCGAATCAATATCATTGTTAATCGAAGACGTTCCTGTTGTTACGCGAGAACGTCCGTAATGCCCGGAAATTCCGATGCTTCCGTTCTTTTTCGTGCCAAACCAATTAGCATTGCTAAACGCTAGACGACTTTGGAAAAATGGGAGCCGGGAAGCCGCGCCGGAGCCTGGCTGCAAAAGCGCAGGCGAATTTGTGCCGGTCGGGAAATCGCCCGTCTGAGGCGATAAAATCGCGCCCTGCCAAATGATTCGGTTTTTGTAGAATTTACGTTCAATCCGAATTTGCGGCAAGCGCGACCAGGGATTGCCTGCCGCCGCCATTTGCGGAATTGCCGCCGCCGCGATTGAGGTCGGATTATTTGGTGCAAAAACCATCCAATCTTGTCCGATTGTGACGGAAGTTTTTTCCCAATTAATTTTTGCGTTAGCTAAACGAAGACGCACGACACCGAAATTTTCCCCGATGCCGATTGCCGGAAAACCGCCGAAAAAATCTGCTTCGATAACCGCCGAAAGATTTGCATTGCCGATTTTTGCACCTTCTAGACGTGCGCCGAAACGGGTTTGCCGCAAACTTCCGCCAACATTGCTTTGACCGCTCTGCGTCGCCCAGAGCGGAACGTCTGAATTATTTGTTCCACCGGAATTACTGAAAGCATTAAAATAAATTGTCCCGTAGGGAATCAACTTAATATTGTTGCCGAGATCAATCCCGATTTGTTTCTTTTCTTGAGTTTTTGATTGACTTTCAGTGGACTTATTTTCCGAAACAGAAGCCATCCCGAAGGAAGAAACTTCAGTTTTCGCCGTATTTTTGTCAGTCGAAGCAACGTCTTTTTTTTCAGGCAAAGATTCTTTGAGTTTTGCCATTTCCTCACGCATTTCCTGCAATTGTTTTTCAAGTTGCCGAATTTGCACCTGCATTTGTTCAGTCTGCTTTTTATCTGAATCTTGGGCGGCAACATTCAATAACGACCCGAAAAAGGTTATTAGCAAAATCGAAAATACTAAGTTTTTTACTATTGTTTGCAACATTCCAAGTTTGTATTGTGGACGAGCATGACCGAAGAAAATATGACTTGAATCATATTTCTGAAAAAATTTAAAATAGTTTATTTAACAGGATTGATTTTGATTCGGATGCGGGAAATTATCGCTTTCGTCTTCGTCTTTTCGAGGTTTAAGACAAACAAAATCTTTTTCGATTAACAATCTTAATTCGCCGTCATTTCCTTCCAAACTAATTTCCTCGCTATCCGTCCATTGATTGGCGATTTCAATCGGAACGAACACGGTTATTTTCCCATTCTCGAAGGAAGCGGTAAGTTGCTGTGTGGATCTTTTTTCAAGTGCATATAAAAAGTTTTGATGGCTAAAATGAATGACTTCCTGAATTACTCCTTCGCCGGCAAAAGTTTGGACTTCTGATTGGGTTAAACGGAAACGGATTGAATTCCCTTTAATTCTGAGTTTCATTTATTTGCTGTCCTTAAACCAATATTCATACTTGCTTTATGATATAACATTGCTTTGTTGTTGAATTATGATTTAAATCAGTTTTTCAGAAAATATTCTGAGTTAATAGGTAACTTAAAATTATACCGAAGACGATGTTTTTTAATGTATCAAGTAAGGAGTGAAATTTTCTTTTAACTATAATTGCTATCGTTACCTTTGCTCCGTTTTCGGGAGTTTTTCAGCCAATGTTTGTGCCAAAGCGTAACATTTTGCACGAATATTCCCCCTAGTCCGATTCAGTCGATTTTACGCGGCACGAATCCAGATGAGTCATATCCCGAAAATGTCGCGGCAGGATTACAATCGGACGGATTGAAAATCAGCGAACAAAAGCCGCAAAAGCTAAGTCAAACTGATGTTGCCAACGCTGTCCGCATTGTTGCTTTTTGTCAATTACCCGCCGAGTTTGCCCGCGAATTTACGGTTGAAAATTGGAGCAACGTGCCGCCCGTCAGCGAAAATTACGACAAATCGCGGGATGAAATCTTGAAACGGATAAAACGAATTTTGGCGGATGTTCAGTGAAAGGAAATTACAGGAGAACTATTATTTATGAATAAAATAACCAGACGTGAAGCAATTACAGGCATTATAGCAACGGGCGCAACAATTTTAACGATGAGCGAAAACGCTTCCGCTCAAACAGAAACACCGATTCGCGCATTTCGCGGCGAACATCAGCCGAAGCCTTTGCCGTTCGATGCTGCAAAACTTAAAGGTATTTCCGAAAAACTGATTAAATCGCATTGGGAAAACAACTATATCGGCTCAGTCAAAGCGTTAAATACTGTCGAACAAAGACTTTCGGCAATGCTCAAAGAAAAAGATTTACCCGCTTTTATCTATGGCGACTTGAAACGCGAAGAACTGATTCGGACAGGCTCGGTTGTTCTGCACGAAAAATATTTCGCTAATTTAGGCGGCAACGGCAAAGCCGACGGCGCGGCTCTGAAAATGATCGGGCAATGGGTCGGAAGTTATGAGAATTGGGAAAATGAATTTAAGAAAACCGGAAACGCGCTCGGCGGCGGTTCAGGTTGGGCGATTTTGGCGTTTAATCTGCATACCAAAGAATTGCATAATTATTGGGCGGCAGATCATGCCCACAATGCTCCGTTTAGTGTTCCATTATTAGTTTTGGATATGTATGAGCATTCGTATCAGATGGATTACGGCGCGGCGGCGGCAAAATACGTTGATGCTTTTATGCAAAATATTAATTGGGAAGAGGTGAATCGGTGTGTTGAAATGGCAATCAAAACAAATCTTGTTTAAAATCAGTTTTAACCAGTAATTTAGCTTCAATCCGTAGCAAACTTATGCTCTGAAGAAATTTACAATAGATAAATGATAATTTTAATCGGAAAACTTTTTAATTATACTTATCCTGAAAAAGTTTTTCTTATTGACTTATGAACGATGATAAATGGTTTCCACGTTTCGCCGCAATTCCCGAAATAGATTATGTCGCTCCGAAAGTATTAGATTTTAGCCATCTTGCGAAGATGAAAATAACTCCCGAAATCAGTTATTACAATTTTGACGGTAAAAGACTCAAATCCGTTATGTGGAATTACGGCGAAACATCTTCGAGTGCTGCGCCAGCCCACGGATGGACGGCAACGCCGCGTCCGGGCGAAAGCGAACCGCTGTTCATACTGCGACAGGCTTATGAAACATTAGAGCTTCCCGGCAAATTGAGTGATTATCATTTTGCTTTACAACGAACTCACGACGAATTAAATAAATTTATCGGAAAAGAAGTTTGGGTAGCGAGCGAAATCGAAAAACTTTGTAAGTTGAATATTCAGCTTTTGGATAAACATCCCGAAACTATCTCTTATGAAAACGAAAATGGCATTCATTACGCCAGAGTGACGGCGTTTAACAGGCTTATCAGTTTATATGAAAACGAAGGCTATTTGCGCGAAGCCCTCGAAGTCGCCAAAATCGCTACGAAATTCGATTACGGTTATGAAAAAGTCGAGGAAATTGAAGACAAAATAAAACTTTTGGAAAGCGAAGATTCGTATGATAAACCTGCCGATTTATGAAAATCTAACCTCAGATTCTTTTTTAGAATACTCGTTTCTGCGCTGGGTGCTGACACCGGCGGTGCGGTTTGACGTAATAAATTTCGTTAAGGAGCAGGAAGAAGTTGGTCTGAACGAGCGAAATTACCGAATTGATTACGCCATTTTCGGCGAAGGCATTAAGCTCGCAGTCGAACTGGACGGGTTTGAATTTCACGGCTCGCGGCAGGCTTTCAGCTACGACCGTTTACGTCAAAACGATTTGCAGGCGGCAGGCTGGACAATTCTCAGATTCAGTTATGATTCGATCAGGAACGAAACGGAGCGTTGTGTCGCACAGTTACAATCAATATTGGCACAGGATTCGAGGCTCAAAGAATTTATTATAACCCAAGTTGCTAGTTAGAGATATTTGAAAAATAAAAGTCTTCTCCTAGAATTTTGTTGAACGACAAATAAAAGGAAGAAGACTCGTAATGTGCCAAAGCACCTTTGCAATATACTGTTTTTTGGATGATTTGCTCAAGGCAATGAATCATAAATTTGATCAAAGAGAACAAATCAATGATGCTCAAGTCATCACCACTGCTCTGATTGCCATGCTT
>CALMEH010000385.1 GCA_937863115.1 uncultured Acidobacteriota bacterium | reverse complement strand
AACCAAAGACCGATTTTAAGCAATACTGACGTGATTCGTTACACCGAGCATTTCAAAAAGTTCAACGGTTTCGTCTTTTACGTCCGAAAAAATGACTTTCGCGCCCGCGCCCGAAGCGTTGTCAATTACGCCGAGAAGAATCGAAACGCCAATGCTGTTGACGATTTCGGTTTCAGAAAAATTGACGACTAAAGTTTTCGCGCCGGCTTCGATTTTTTCGCGGCATTCGCGTTCGATTTTTTCGCCGCTCAATTTGTTGATGTAATCGCCCGCATAAACGACGGCTTTTTTGCCTTCGGATTGGATTTGAATCTCTCTTTCTGTAATCACTTAATTTTTTTCCTTTGTATAGTTTAGAACGTAGGAGCGAAGAATTTACTTGAACTTTGTTGTAACACGAAAAGAGAACAGAAAGCAAGGGAAAATTAGTTTTGAAGCGATTTTTTAGCCGATTTGAGTCGAAAAAAACATTTCCGGCGTAGAGAAAAACATTTCCGCTACACCGAAAAACATTTTCTCGCATAATTATTTGAGATATTTAGTCATCGAAATGCGCGTTCCGTCGTCAACTTGCTCAAACTTCACTTCGTCCATCAGCGTTTTCATCAAGTTCAATCCCCAGCCGCGTCTGCCTTCTTCGGGCGCGATTTCTTTGGCTTGTTTATCTGCCAAACGCAATCCGCGATTTGAAATCGTGATCGTAATTTTATCGTTGCCAACCGCGAATTTTTGATAAATTTTGCGGTCAGGACTGAGCGAATGTTCCGTTGCATTGATGCAGGCTTCGACCAGAGCGGTTTTGATTTGATTGATCGCCTTCGGCGCAAAATGATGTCGGCGGGCAATGTCTTCAAGCGTTTGTGCGACGATGAGTTCTGTGTCGTCGCCCATCGGAACAATCATCTCATATTCGTCCGCCGCCGATTTCAGACCGATTTTGTCTGCCGCGCCGAGATGATCGATTAACAGTTCAATCTGTTTTTTGCTCGAACCAAAAGCGTTTCGTTGGATTAAAACTTCCATTGCTTCGGGCGAAAAACCTTCAGGCGCAACGAGCCAAATTTGATTTTTCGGAAAATTGCACATCAGCGCAACCATTTCCAAACGGTCGCACCAAAATTCCGTAACTTCCCTATTTGCTTCGAGTTTTGAATCAATTTCCGCCGCCAACCAGACGATTTCGCCGTCGGTCGTATAAACCGATTCTTCAAAACCGAGCGCGATTGCCGAGCGTTCTTTTTCGGAAAATTGCTTCAAAGGCGGATAAAATGCGACGGTGTGCGCCGTGTAAATTATCTGGGGCAAAACGATTTTGGCTTGTTCTTTCTCAATTTCGGCGAGAATTTCCGCGTCTGTTTTGCCTTTGAACTTTTCCTTAAAGCGTTCGTAATCGAGCAGAGCGAGCGGCGTTTCCTGACAGTTGAAAACCGAAAGCAGTTCGCGCAAACCGATTGCCGATGAACGGCGATAAAATTTCGCCATTGTTTCGGGCGCACGTTTCAAAAATTCCGAAAGCGTTTCGCCAAAGACGGAAGCGCGATTTTCTTCAAGCGTTTCGAGCCGGAAACGAACTTTAATGTAATCATTTAAAACCTCTTTTTCATCCGAAACTTCGACTAAATTTGAAGAAATACGAAAGATTTCATTATCGTTCAAAAAACGCATTGCCCGATAAAATTCCGCCACGTGAACACCGCTTCGTTTCTGCCACGCTTCTATTGGTGTTTTTTCTTTTTCGAGCGTCAAAGCATCGAATATCAGCCCTGAAAAATTCTTTTGTGTTTCGACATCGGGCGAAAGTTCCTCGAAAAACGCATCGTAAAATTTACTGATTCTGCCGCCGAAAAGTTCGTTCGTATAAACTTTCTCGACGTTTTGAAAACTGCTCAAATCCTTCCCTTTTTCACCGGCGGCTTGAAAGATAAACGTAGTGAATAAAGGGTTTCCGACAAACTGTGCGGAAATCAAATCGCGTGTTTGGTCGGTGATTTTGACTTCAAATTCTTCCGCCAAACTTTCCGCTAATATTCCGGATTCCGAAAAAGAAAGCGGCTGAAGTTCCATTGATTCATAATTTCCGCGAAATTTTTCGTAAACAAAACGCCGATGTCCTGCAAAAACGAAATTGACGCTCGAACGCGGATAAATTTCGCCCAATTCTTCAATAAAACTAATCTCGCCGGTAAAATTTTCAGCTTCGTGAAGATTATCAATCATCACGAGAAACTTAGTGTTATTTACCGCTGCCCGAAGCGGTGCGCTTAAGGCTTGGCGTATAAAAGCGCGTTCATCGTTGAGCCGCGTTTCGCGGAGACAAGTTTCGACAAGATGGTCAATCCAATAACCGTCCGAAGGTAAAGCGAGTTCGGTAAGTTCGCAAATTTCGGGCGAAGAATCAAAAATCTTCGCATCTTGCCGCCGAAAAGCGATAGTCTGCGCGAGAAACGTCTGCAAAAATCGAACCGCGCATTGTTTGGCTGATTTATCACTCTTTTTAATGGCGAAATAAAACGGTATAACTTCGCCATTTTCGCGGAAAAGCCGATCGTAAGTTTGGCGTAGAAGTTCCGACGCGCCAAGTGCGGGCGCGTGCAAAAGCAAAAGCGCATTCGTCCGCCGCTCGCCGCGTGCGTGCGCCGCAATCGCGTTTGTTTCGCGGGTTCTGCCGATAAAATTTTCGGCGTTGACGGAAGCTAGAATTTTTTCATCACCAAAATTCATAAAACTTAAGAGAAATTATCCACGGATGAACAAACCACAGATATTTAATCCTGATTTCATCTGTGTTTTGTTCATCTGTGGATAATTTCTCTTTTTAATTTTCATATACTTGAACTCTATTTTTGCCGTTTTGCTTTGCTTTTCGCAAGGCTTCATCAGCCGTTTTGATAATCGTTTCGGAATTTGAAACTTCGTGCGAAAATGTCGTAACGCCGAGGCTGACAGTAATTTTACGCGACGGAAAATCAATATTTTCAACAGCTTGGCGCATACGTTCGGCAATCGCTACCGCTTCGCGCAGAGTCGTCTGTGGCAGAAGAACGCAAAATTCTTCGCCGCCGTAACGTGCCGCCACGTCTTCGCCGCGCAAACCGGAAGTCATTGCTTTAACGGCTTGGCGCAAAACTTCGTCGCCGGTTTGCACACCGAAATCTTTGTTGAATTTGCCGAAATCGTCAACGTCAATTATAACGAAACTCATCGGATACCCGTTGCGGCTGGAGCGTTTTATTTCTTCTTCGAGGCGGGGCATCAAATATCTTCGATTAAGCAATCCGGTCAGCGCGTCCGTTACGGCTTGCTGTTCAAAATCGCTTGCCTGATGTTTCAAATTAAAACGATCAATCAAAACACCGATTTGCGGTGCGATGGCGTTTAAGATTTCCAAATCCGCTTTGCCGTAGGTTTTTCTGCCGATGCGGTCGGTGAAATTCATTACGCCGATTTTGCGTGTGCCGACGTTTAAAGGATAACTAATAAAAGATTCGGTTTTATAACCCCATTCAAATGGCGCAGCACGAAGTCCGATTTTCGTAACGTCTTCGACAACTGCCGGTTTGTTTTCGGAAAGAACCGCACTTGCAACCCGTTTGCCGACATTTTCTGTCAAATTTTTCAGATATTCTGATCGTGTTCCAACTGCGGCTTTGACCGTAAAACTTTCGCTTTCTTCATCAAAAAGCAAAATCGAACCGCGTTCGGCGCGAAGAAGTTCGGCGGAAACTTGTGCCAGATTCGTCCAAAAATCTTCTTCATCAACCTTTTGCAAATTTTCGTTAAATTTCCGTAGTGCATTTTCCAAAATCGCACGGCGTGAAATTTCCTCTCGCAGACGCAAGATTTCGAGCGACGGCGCAACCGAATGACAAAAACGTGCAATATGTTTTTTCGTTTTTTCGTCCTTTATTCCGTCGGCAACAATCAACGCATTGACAATACGCGAGCCGACAACAATCGGGAAAAGATTGATTTTTTCAGGCGTTTCCGATTCATTTTTTTCGCGCAATTCGAGCGACTTTTCGTTTTGGGCGGCTTCAATTAGACGTTTATCATCTGCCGCAAGACTGATTTGAAGATTTCGTGCCTTCAAATCTCCGATGGCGAAAATTATCTCCAAACGATTAGCTTTGCGTTCAAGCCAAGCCAAATCTTTGACCTCATAACGGCTCAATAAAAACTCTAAAATTGAATGAAACGCCTTTTCATAATTCAAATTCAAAAGCGAACCGAAAAGCGAACGCCACCCCGCAGAATCTTCGGCTTCTTCGGAATTTCGCTCCAAAGTCGTAGCAATCGTTACTGTCTTTTCTTCGGTTTTTTGATGAAATTGCTCAACCAATTTAGAAATTTCTTCGGTTTGGGGCGGCATTTCTTCTAATTTTTCGGGTTTTGCATTTAATTCATCAAGCGCGATTTGTTCGTCTTCGCGTAATTTTTGCAGACGATTTGCCAAAGAATCCAAATTTTTCGTTGAACCGCTCAAAAGCACATTTTCAAAAAACGCCGACGGCGCAAAACCCTTCCAATCGCCCGAAATTGCCCGTTGCGTAGCGACACGATAATCTTCTGCCTTCAAAAACGTGCGCCCGATAATCGCCGCCGTGTTTTCCTTCATCGGCACGGCTTTGCAATTCAAACCCGCATAACATTTATAATCAACCGCCACCCCCGCTTCGTTCGCCATTTCAAAAGCGCGACCGCAAAATTTCGCACATTCGGGGGCAAATTCGTGCGAATTATACAATGCACGGCACATCGAATTGTTGTTTGATTGCAAAACGGCAGACGAATCTTCATCTACTAAGACAATCGCCAAGCCGTTTTTTTCGGCAAGCGCGTCTTGCAGATTTTCCCACAAAAGATTCTCGGTCTGCGTTTTCATTGAATTTTTAATAATTCCGCTTATTTTGATGATTGAAAATCAATCGGCGTTCAACACTTATTGGCTAATATAGGTTTAATCGGCGTGAATTTTCATTTAAATTCAGCTTATTTTTAAACTTTTTTCTATCTTTATTTTCACACAATTTCGATTTGTCGAATCCGTCTGAAAACGTATCAGACGAATGAACCAATTTGATACAAACGGTCGAACATAGATTTTCCGTTTTTCTACAAAACATTGTGTTTATAGGCAATCTACACTTTGGCACACCGATTGATTAGACCAATTAACAAGTCAACGCGACTTATTTCAACTTAATTAGGAGTTTTACAAATTATGACAAATGAACATACGACAACCGGCGCAGAAGCAATAACAAACGATGATGTTATCTCGACATTGAACAATTTAATCGAAACCTGTAAAGACGGGCAAGAAGGGTTTAAACAAGCCGCAGAAGGCGTGCAAAATTCGCAACTGAAAACGGCTTTTTATGACTTCGGACAGCAACGCGCACAATTTGCGGGCGAACTTCAAACGCTCGTGCGCGAACTCGGCGGCGATCCTGAAACGACTTCAAGCACGGCGGGCGCACTGCATCGCGGTTGGATAAACATCAAATCGGCAATCACCGGACAAGACGACGGCGCAATTCTCAACGAATGTGAACGCGGCGAAGACGTTGCCAAAAATGCTTATAAAGATGCTGTTGCAATGAATCTTCCGGCAAATGTCGCGCAAATCGTCGGGCAACAATATAACGCGGTTCAATCGGCGCACGACGATGTTAAATCGTGGCGCGATGCGGCAAATAATAACGCCTCGAACACAGCAACGACAGGCTATTGATTTTTGGTAACAATGCACCTCACTTTTTTCATACATCTCCTGAGAGAAAGCAAAAGTCCAAAAGTTTCGAGGCTTTTGCTTTTTTATTTCTGCCAATTAAGCGTCTAAATAAAATTCAGTCATCGCCAACATCAAACAAATTTTCAAAGACGCAGACGCAATTTTAATCGAACGAATGGACAAACTTTCGCCAAAGACTTTCCCGATTTCGCCCTAACCTACAAAAACACCTGCATCATCGTTGACTCGAAACCAAAGAAAAAAACAAACGGCGAAAACGATAACAACGGCGGCAACACGCCCGCATAATTTGCGGCGTTGAAAATTTGAATTATCGAATCCGGCTCGGCGGACTAATATTAGTTTATTCATTTTTTAAGGGAATTAGTGGTTCTTAAATAAGAATCACTAATTCCCTTAAAAAATGAATAAACTATTGAATTTATAGGAAATACAGACTATTATAGTTTTATAAAATAGCCTTTTTTATGAGTAACTATCAAATATTCGCGCCAAATCAGAAACTTGGAGAGTATTCACTAATCAGACGACTTGGTGAAGGCGGTTTTGGCGAGGTTTGGTTAGCTAGAAAACATGAAGATCTTTTCGCCATAAAACTTCCAAATAGAAATCAAGTTGAGGATGAATCAATTCTGCGGGAAATCGGATTATGGACGCTTTGCGGAAAACATCCGAATTTAGTATCAATTATTGGTGCGAAAAATTTTGGCGGACAAATTGCAATTATCAGCGAATATGTGCCTGATGGTTCGCTTGAAGATTGGTTAAGAGAAAATAATAATCTATCAATTAAAGAAATGGCTAAAATGACAATCGGAATTTTAGAAGGACTTCAATTTCTTCATGAAAATAGAATTATTCACTGTGATTTGAAACCCGCAAATATTATTTTACAAGGCGATACCCCACGGTTGGCAGATTTTGGTATCTCAAAAATAAAAAAGACCTCCTTAAATCTTAATATTGGGAACAAGTCAGTCAGCGGAACACCGCCTTACATAGCCCCCGAAATATTTTCCGGTAAAAAGCCTAAAGAAACTTCTGATGTTTGGGCTGTCGGCGTAATTCTTTACCAGATGTTAAGCGGAGGTTTACCTTTTCCACCAACTAATGATTTAGGAATACTTATTTATGCAATTAAAGAAGAAAACTATGAGCCTTTATCCGACACTATTCCGCCTGAGCTTCATAAAATTGTCGAAAAGGCTTTGCAAAAAAAGTCCGAATACCGATTTCAATCAGCGCGTGAAATGAGCAATGAATTACAACGCTTTTGGTTAAGCATTAGCTCGGAAGAAAACTTTGAAGAAGCAAAATTTTCGCCTTATGAAGTTGTAACACCAAGTCTTGAAAATGAACTTCTACCAACCGAACCTTCACCAATAATTTTCGAAGATATTGTTTCCGAAGCCGAATCTGTCAAAAAGTTTGAAAACGAAATTTCCGAAGAAGAAAATCATCATAGAAAACAGGCTGAATTTTCCAACAGAGTAAAAAATATTCAAGAAAAAGCCGCTAAATTTGGAATTCCACTGCCAGACAAACACAATCGAAATGAAAATGTCGTAAGTGATTTTGAAAAACAAGTTGCCGATGCAGAAAAAAAAGATTTTGAAACAAGTAAAAAAGTAGATAAGGAACCTGAAATATCTGAGCAAATCGAATATTTTCTTAAAACGTTGACTTCATTCGTATTTTTGTTATCACCGATTGTTTTTGTTTTTTGGTATTTTCCTCCAATTTGGTCACTACTCCCATCTTCAGAAGGGACTAGGTTTTGGCTCGCTGTGGCAGTTGTTTTTTTAGCATATCGGAGGGTAACAAGAAAACACGACTTCTTTGACTTTTTAGGGTTTTATTTTCTTTGTTTATTTTGGATTCTTGTTTTATACGGCGTAAATTATCTTCAAAATCCTGTATTTACAAAAAATGCTTTCTTCCAAACGATACCTTATTTTCGAACGGATAATGATACTGTGAGAAATAACATTCGTCAGGCATTAGTATCAGAGGGTTATAAAAATGTAACTGTTGAAGTGACCAAAGAAAAAATAACTCTTAATGGAACTGTTGAATATATCTATAATCGAAATGTATTTAATAATTCCAAAGAATTAATAAGGAGTATAGCAGAAGCTCAAGGAGAAGGACGAGAAATTGATGACAGACAAGTTTCTATAAAATCAGTAAAATTTCCTACTACCTTACCAATTCCAGTTGAAATTCCAACCCCAACTCCAAGTCCATCTCCAACTAAAATTCCATCTCCAACTCCACTCAAACTTTCAACGCCATTCAAATTTCCACAGCTAAAGTGATTTGAAAGATTTTACTGTTTGAGGGGAATAATAAAACCCTTAAAATAGGTCTTTTTGTTGCATAAAGGAAACCGACTTGAGCGCAAGCGTCCCCGCTTGCAATGCGCGTGGAGCGCGAAAAAGCGTTCGAGTAGAAATTGAGTTGAATATTAATAGAGGCTTTTGCGCCGCTAAAAAACAGCGACGCATTGCAAGCGGGAACGCTTCCACTCCAGTCTTTTAACTACCAATCGCGCCCAAACCGTCTTTTTCATTTGCTTCGATATTCGGTCTATCGGAACTGATGCGAACACAAGCAGCAAAATGATTCGGTTTTATTTCAACCAGCGACGGAGTTTGCCGTTTGCATTCCTCAATCATATACGGACAGCGTGTGTGAAAATGACAGCCTGACGGCGGATTTATCGGCGAAGGAACGTCGCCTTTCAAAATAATTCGTTCGCGTTTGGCTTCGATTTCTGGATCAGGCACGGGAACGGCAGAAATTAACGCTTTTGAATATGGGTGAAGCGATTCTTTGTAAATTTCTTTGCCATCGGCAAGTTCGACGATTTTGCCGAGATACAACACCGCAACTCTGTCCGACAAATGTCGCACGGCGCGTAAATCGTGCGAGATGAAAAGATACGTCAGATTCTTTTCGGCTTGCAGACGTTCCATCAAATTCATAATTTGCGCTTGAATCGAAACATCAAGCGCGGAAATCGGTTCGTCGGCGACAATAAATTCGGGATCAACTGCCAAAGCACGCGCAATTCCGATGCGTTGGCGTTGTCCGCCGGAAAATTCGTGCGGATAGCGTTTCACGAACCGGCGCGACATCCCGACGGTTTCCATCAAATCCTGCACCATCGCTTCAACTGATTTGCCGCGTTGCAAACCAAATGTCTGAATCGGTTCGCCGATAATCTGTCCGACATTCATCCGCGGATTCAAACTCGCGTAAGGGTCTTGGAAAATCATCTGCAAATTCTTTCTCTGCGCGAGCATTTCGCTTTCCGAAATATTGGCAATATCTCTGTTTTTATACATCGCTCTGCCGCTCGTTATCGGTGTAAGTCGCAAAATCGCTTTGCCGAGCGTTGACTTTCCGCAACCCGATTCGCCAACCAAGCCCAAAGTTTCACCGCGTTTTATATCAAATGAAACGCCATCAACCGCTTTGACGACTTTGGCTTCTTTGAAAAAACCGCCGCCGATTTTAAAGTGAACTTTTAGATTTTGCAGAGATATTAAATTGTTTCCGTTTTCTTCCATCGTTTTGTTTTTTCGGTTTTGCCGATTTTTCGCACAATTACTTAACTGCCGGAGCTTCGATCTTAATATTTGAATCGTATTCGTAAGTCATAACTATTTTTTTGACTTCGTTTTTTTCACCTTCGTCAATTTCTATTTTGAGCGGCAGTTCGTCGTCCTTCCCAATCCATATTTTGGCGTTAAACGAGGGCATATCTTTGATTTTATCGGACTTGTAACGATAAACCCGTGCCGTTTTTCCCTCAACCGTTTCTTCGCCGACATATTCGACATCTTTCATTGATTTCAAACCTTCTTCGGTAAGCATATCGCGCATCGTCGGCATTTTTCCGTCCATATCGCCGCCCGGAGCTTTCTGCCATTTACCGTTGATGTTCATATAAAAATCTTTGCCGATAACAATCGCATCCATCGTTTTGCCGTCCTTCAAACGATAACGGTCGGGCGCGACGTATTCCATAATCATAATTTTATCTTCACTACCGCCGACACCTTTGATATTGGCGCGAAATTGCTTCTGTTCGACAAATTTTTTGGAAGATTTGATTATTTCATCACGCGAACTGCCGCCTGTCGAAGAAGAATTTTCCTTCTGCGGCGAATTAGCGTTCGTCTCGGATTCGGCTTTGGCGGTCGAGTTAGTATTCGCATTGCTGTTTGAATTTGAATTAGCGTTGGCGTTTGAATTTGACTCAGGCTTGGTTGAAATCTCCGGCATTTTACAGGCAAAAGTGCCGAAAACAG
>CALMEH010000384.1 GCA_937863115.1 uncultured Acidobacteriota bacterium | reverse complement strand
CGGTCGAATTACAAACGCGGGAAAATCTTTCGGCAGTTGAAGCGGCTGAAAAAATCGTGCAAAATTACAAGTCCGAAGGAAAACGAATTTCCGGCTTCGGACATCGTTTTCACGACACAGACCCGCGCACCGTTCGATTGTTTGAATTAGCGAAAGAGTTAAAAGTTGCGGGGAAATTTGTCGAACAAGCCGAAGTTTTAGAAAAAGTTTTATCGGAAAAATCGGGCAGAAACCTGCCGATAAACGCCGACGGCGCAATCGCGGCTTTGCTTTGTGAAATGAATTTTCCACCGAAAACGGCAAACGGAATTTTTATGATTGCGCGTGTCGCCGGATTGGTTGCACACGCAATCGAAGAACAAGAACGAAATCCGCCGATGCGAACGGTTTCGGTTGAAGATTACGAATACGACGGCGAAACGGAAAAGAAAATTATCCACAGATGAACACAGATAAACACAGATTTTTATTAATTTTACTGCTAATTTTTGCATTTGCCGTAAGCGTTTCGGCGCAAAAATCGGGGGCGGCTGAAACTGTGAAATCGTTTTATATTTTTCATAATTCGCGTTCGGGACTTTTCAGTTTGCACGAAGTAAATCTGCGGCGAAAATGGTTCACGGCTGAACTTAATAAATTGTTTTTGAACGAACTCAAACGCGAAGATGAATTTACGAAAAGAAATCCGACGGAAAAACCGCATTACGGCGACGGTTTTCCGCTTCAACCGTTTTCGGAATGCGTTGATGGCGAAAAGGTGATTATTAACACTTTTGAAGTCAAAGAAATTTCGTCCGACGCATCAAAAGCAATGGTTGAAGTAAAATTTTATTCGCCCGAAAAATGTGAAAAGAAATTGATTGATACTTACAAAGTCGAGTTGGTCAAAGCCAAAAATTCGTGGCTCATAAACGATTGGATTTATTCGGATAAGACAAGACTTACAGACGATCTGAAACGAAAAGATTATTGATTATGCAAACACAAACGGAACAAACGATGAAGGAAAAAATAGTCGAAACGATACCGGAAATTAAATTGATAAAAGACGCAGATTTGCGCGAAAAAACCGTGCAGGTTTGGGAAGATGCTCTCACCGAAGGCGGCTGGACGCTAGAAGCACTTCACAAAATGCCGTTCAGTATTTTTGTTGAAAATTGCAACATTTCGTTTATCGAGCATGTGCGAACGGTTTGCAAAATGTGCGTTGCAGTTGCCGATGTTTTGCAAGAATCTTACGGAACGCGCTCAAATATTAATTATGATTATTTGATTTCCGGCGCGTTATTGGCTGATGTCGGTAAGCTCATCGAATATGAGATGCGCGACGGAAAAATTACTAAAGCCGGACGCGGACAACACTTGCGGCATCCGTTCACGGGCGTTGCAATGAGTCATTTTCGCGGCATTCCGCCGGAAGTTCAGCACATTATCGCCACGCATTCCAAAGAAGGCGAATTGATGATTCGCTCCAACGAATCGGTGATTTTTCATCACGCTGATTTTATTGATTTCGATTTGGTCAGCAAAAAAAGACCTTTTTAACGCAGAGGAGCAAAGATGCAAAGGTGCAAATGTTTCATAAAATCTTGCTAAAAAATCCTTTGCGTCTTTGCGCCTTTGCGTCTTTGCGTTAAAAAGATATGCAAAAAACAATTTCTCAACAATGGGCGGAATACGCCGTTAACCTGACCTTTGAAGATTTGTCGGCGGAAGCAATTTCGGCGGCAAAGATGTTTATTTATGACAGTTTCGGCTGTGCGCTCGGCGGTTCGAAGACGGAAGATTTTCATATTTTAGAAGCGGTTTTTGGCGAAATCGGCGGACGCGGCGAGTGTTCCGTAATCGGTTCAAATTTAAAAACTGATGTCCGAAGCGCGAGTCTTATCAATGGTTTAGCGATTCGCGCTCTTGATTATAATGACGTTTATTGGAAACAAGATCCGTCGCATCCATCGGATTTATTGCCGGCGGCATTTTGTGTTGGCGAACGCGAAAAAAAATCGGGTAAAGATTTTTTGGTTGCGACTGTAATTGCTTACGAACTCGAAATGCGAATTATGGAAGCGGCGTTTCCGGGTGTGCGCGAAATCGGACTTCATCACGCGACTTTGACGCAGTTTGTTTCGCCTGTTGTCGCGGGAAAAATGTTGAATTTAACCGCCGAACAAATTACGAATGCGATTGGAATTTCCGGCTCGCACAATACAACTTTAGGCGCAGTTACAGCGGGAAAATTGACGATGATGAAAAATACGGTTGACCCGATGGCAACCGAAAGCGGAGTTTTTGCCGCGCTTCTCGCCGCCAAAGCTTATGCCGGAACAACGCCAATTTTTGAAGGACGCGAAGGACTTTTTGAAGTTATCGGCGATAAATGGAAACCCGAAGTTTTGACTGAAAATTTAGGCAAAACCTTTAAAATTGTTGATTGCTCAATTAAACCTTTTCCGTGCGAAGCCTTAACACACGCACCGATTTCCGCCGTTTTGGATTTGGTTTTAGAATACGATTTACAGCCCGAACAAATCGAAACAATCGAAATTCACACGCTCAAACGCGCCGCCGAAATTCTTGCGGACGAGAAAAAATACATCATTGATTCACGCGAAACCGCCGACCACAGTTTGCCGTATTGCATCGCGGCGGCAGTTGTCAGAAGAAAATTAACGCCAAACGAATTTAACAAAGAATCGCTTGCAGACGCGCAGATTTTGGAAACCGTTCCGAAAGTCAAAGCCGTTCTCGAACCATCGTTTGAATCGCGTTTTCCGGCTGAACAGCCTTGCAAAATCGTCATCAAATTGACCAACGGCGAAACTTTAGAAAATGAACGCGCCTATCCGAAAGGCGATCCACGTGATCAACTTTCAACCGCAGAATTAAAGCAAAAATTTTCGATTTTGGCGGAAGATATTTTGGACGAATCGCAAAAAGAAACCGTTTATCAAACCGTTTATAATTTGGAAAACGTCGCAGAAATCGGCGATTTGATGAAGTTATTAGTTAAATAAAATTTGCCCGCGAAACACGCGAAACACGCTAAAAATAAAACCAAACATCTTCTCTTTTTTCGCGTGTTTCGCGGGCAAAAACTCTTCAATGAAAACGCTTTACGACAAAATTTGGGACGCGCACATTGTTCACGCGGAAAGCGGCAAACCTGCTCTGCTTTATGTTGATTTGCATCTCATTCACGAAGTTACTACGCCGCAGGCGTTTGACGGTTTGCGCGAAAAAAACCGGAAAGTGCGCCGACCCGATTTGACGATTGGAACGCTCGACCATTCGATTCCGACCAAGAATATTTTCGGCAAAATCACGGATGAATTTGCTGCCAAACAAATCGAAGTTTTCCGCAAACATTGCAATAAAAACAACATCAAATTTTTCGACATCGGCGCAGACCACCAAGGAATCGTCCACGTTTTCGCGCCCGAAATGGGTTTGAGCCAACCCGGAATGACGATTGTTTGCGGCGATTCGCACACCTCGACCCACGGCGCGTTCGGCGCGTTGGCATTCGGCATCGGCACTTCTGAAGTCGAACAAGTCCTTGCAACACAATGTTTGCAACAGACCAAATCGAAAAATTTGCTCATCCGAATTGGCGGAAAATTAGGTTTTGGCGTAACCGCGAAAGATTTGATTCTGCATATTATCGGCATAATCGGCACGGATGGCGCGAACGGTTTTGTGATTGAATACAGCGGAGAAGCAATCGAAAATCTTACGATGGAAGCGCGAA
This sequence comes from uncultured Acidobacteriota bacterium, assembly GCA_937863115.1. Taxonomy (GTDB): domain Bacteria; phylum Acidobacteriota; class Blastocatellia; order Pyrinomonadales; family Pyrinomonadaceae; genus CALMEH01. The sequence continues at coordinate 6,330 of CALMEH010000384.1, read as the reverse complement.
TGACTGTCTGCAATATGTCAATCGAAGCCGGAGCGCGTGCCGGTTTGATTGCGCCTGATGAAACGACTTTTGAATATTTAAAAGAAAAATTTTATGCACCGAAAGGCGAAAATTGGGAAAATGCGATGGAGTATTGGAAAACTTTGCCGAGCGAAAAAGATGCAAAATTTGATAAAACTATTGAAATCAACGCTAATGAAATTGCGCCTTACGTCAGTTGGGGAACAACGCCGGCAATGGTCGCGCCTGTGGACGGAAATGTTCCTGAATTGTCAGTTGCGAAAATTGACGGGCAATCTTACGAACGCGCTTTGAATTATATGAATTTACAGCCATCGCAAAAGATTGAAGAAATCGAAATAAATCGCGCATTTATTGGCTCTTGCACAAATTCGCGGATTGAGGATTTGCGGATTGCGGCGCAAATTGTCAAGGGCTACAAAGTAAATTCCAAAGTTTCTGCAATGGTCGTTCCGGGTTCGCAAACGGTAAAAAAACAAGCCGAATCAGAAGGTTTAGCAAAAATTTTCACCGACGCAGGTTTTGAATGGCGCGAATCGGGTTGTTCGATGTGCGTGGCGATGAACGGCGATTTTCTGCTTTCGGGCGAGCGTTGCGCTTCGACCTCAAACCGCAATTTTGAAGGCAGACAGGGGCGCGGCGGGCAAACGCATCTTGCCTCGCCCGCAACGGTTGCGGCGGCGGCAATCTGCGGACATTTTACGGATGTTAGAGATTGGAAATTCAAAGATAATGGTCTTTGGTTTTTGGTTTTTGGTCTTTGAAAGAATCATAAACCATAAACCATAAACCATAAACCAAAATGCAAGCATTTAAAAAACATACAGGCAAAACAGCGGCGATTTTTCAGCCGAATATTGACACCGACCAGATTTTGCCGAAGCAATTTTTGAAACGTATCACGAAAAACGGTTACGGAAATTTTTTATTTTTCGATTGGCGTTTTGATGAACAGGGAAACGAAAAACCGGATTTTGTTTTGAATCAGCCGCGTTTTCGTGATGCTTCGATTTTGCTTGCGGGAAAGAATTTCGGTAGCGGTTCTTCGCGTGAACACGCGCCTTGGAGTTTGGCAGATTTCGGTTTTCGCGTTGTAATTGCGCCCTCGTTCGGCGAGATTTTTTACAATAATTGTTTCAAAATCGGGCTTTTACCGATTATTTTGGAAGAAAATTTAGTTGCTGAATTAGTTGAAAAAACTGAAAAAATCGAAAATTATTTGCTGACGGTTGATTTGGAGAAACTTTTGATTTTCAACGAAAAAAATTTCTCTGTGCGGTTTGCAACTGATGAATTTAGGCGCGAATGTCTTTTGAACGGCTGGGATGACATTGGTTTGATTTTGAAATTTGAAGATAAAATCAGCGAATTTGAACTCAAAAGACCGCTTTGGACGTTTTTCCTTAATGAGAACAAGGAGCAGTAGCGACTTGGCTGGAATCGGCAGTTGCCAAGTCGCTACTGCTCCTTGTTCTCATTTTAATAGACATCTCTGATAATTTGTTATAAACTTATAACAAATTTATTAAGTCTGTGGCACAACTACACGAATATCAAGCAAAAAAAATCTTAGCTGAACACGAAATCGAAATTCCGCGTGGTCAAGTCGCTTTTTCATCTCAAGTAGCGCGGGAAATTGCCGAAAATCCGGGTGGCGAAGTTGTTATCAAAGCGCAAATTCATTCGACATCACGAGCGGCAAGCGGCGGAATTCGTTTTGCTTCAAATGCAGACGAAGCCGAAAAAATTGCCAATGAGTTGATTGGAAAAGAAATTGCGGGAAATCTTTGCGAAGCGGTTTTGATTGACGAAAAAGCCGAAATCGAGCGCGAATTTTATCTCGGATTTATTATTGACACGACCTTAAAACGCCCGACACTTTTATTTTCCGATTCGGGCGGCAGCGGTATCGAAGAACGCGCCGATTCGTTGAAAAAATTGGTTTGTTCGATTCGGAAAGAGCCGATAATTAAAGATATTGAGGAATTTGTTGGGAGTTCACGCTTTAGCGTGCTAAACGACGACAGTCTAAAGACTGGACTCCAAACTAAAATCGCCGAAATTCTCCAAAAACTTTATCGAGTCGCAAAATCTACAGACGCAAGAACTGCCGAAATAAATCCACTCGCGTTGTTAAAAGATGGACGTTTAGTTGCGCTTGATGCCAGAATTTCAGTTGATGATTACGCCGATTTTCGTCAAAAACATTTGGGTATCGAAATTGCGCGAGAACTCGGACACACACCGACAAAACTTGAACGTATAGCGTGGGAAATCGAAAAAGATGACTTTCGCGGAACATTCTTTTTTGTCGAGATTCCGCGCAAACCTGAACAATCAAACGGAATTTGGATTGGCTTCAACGGCGCAGGCGGTGGCGGTTCGATGGCAAGTTTGGACGCAGCGCAACGCAACGGATTGCAACCTGTTTGCTACGTTGATACGAGTGGAAATCCGCCGGCATCAAAAGTTTATCGAGCCGCAAAAATTATTCTTTCAATGCCCGATATTCGCGGTTATTTTTTAAGCGGTTCAGGTGTGGCGAGTCAGGAACAATTTGGTTTGGCACGAGCGGTTTTGAAAGCATTTTTGGAAGCTAAACCAATTATTCCCGCAGTTTTACGCCTTGGCGGAAACGGCGAAGATATTGCGAAAGACTTGGTCGAACGCTACGCCAAATTTTTACCTGCACCGATTGAAGCGTATCGCAAAAAAGATTCGGCGGATTTTTGTGCTGCTCGATTGTTTGAACTGATTTCTAACGCAAAGACGCAAAGACGCAAAGACGCAAAGTCAGAACCATCAGCGGTAGCGGAGAGGTTTTCGGCGGACTACGAATTTAAGACGAAAACAGGAACGGTTTCATTTGATTACGATAAGTTAGATGATTCATCAGCCGAAAAAATCGTTGAGTCTTGTCCGCAAAAAATTCTAAAATTAAACAATTATTATTTACCAATCTTAGCGATTGAAGCCGAAGAAGCAGAACGTGGAAAATGTTCGGAATGTTTGGCTTGCGAGTTTGCAAGTTTAGATTTGGGATTAAATGCTGTAAAGATTGAGTTTCCGATTGAAGGTTTAAATATAGGAGTATCTGAGAATTATGAAGCAAGTGCCTGAAACCCTTTCGTTTATGTTGGGCGTGTGGAATGAACGAGATTTGAACAAGATCCGTTCGCACGTTGATAAATGTATATCGGAGAAAATTGTTTTTGCCGATCCGGACAATTTCGTTCATGGCAAAGATGAATTTACCGAAATGATTGTTCGTTTTCGTCAGGAAAATCCTGAAGCTATACTCAAACCGATTAGCGGTATGGACTCGCATCACAACCGTTTTCGTTACAGTTGGGGAAATTATGTTGGCGGTGTGATGACGGTTAAAGGTTTTGATGTTGTGCAGTTGGACGAAAACGGTTTGGTTGAGCGGGTTGACGGATTTTTCGGCGATTTGCCTCTTTTGGGATAAAAATGTCAATACTGATAGACCAACACAAAAAAGTTATCGTCCAAGGCATCACGGGGCGCGAAGGTTCGGCGCGGGCAAAATTGATGCTCGATTACGGGACGAATGTTGTCGGCGGTTGCACTCCGAATCGTGGCGGAAAGGAAGTTCACGGTTTGCCTGTTTTTAATACGGTTAAAGAAACGGTTGATGCGCTTGGGAAAATTGATGTTAGCGTGATTTTTGTTCCTGCACCGCGAGTAAAATCTGCCGCGATTGAAGCGATTGAGGCGGGAATCCCTTTGGTTGCTTTAATTGCAGATAGAGTTCCACTCTTTGATGTTTTGGAAGTTTGCGAAGTCGCGGATGAATTTGGCGCGAAATTTGTTGGACCGAACACGGTTGGCGTGATGTCACCGGAAAAAGCGGTTTTGGGAATGATGGGCGGCAATGCGCGAACGGCAAAAAGTTGGTTTCACGCGGGAAATGTCGGCATTATTTCCAGAAGCGGTGGGCTTTCGGCTTCGACAGGTTATTACATTTGCCAAACAGGTGTCGGAATTTCGACGATTGTTCACGTTGGCGGCGATTCAGTAATCGGTTTGACGATGCCCGAAGTTGCCGAAATGTTTGAAAATGACAGCGAAACGGACTTGATAGTTTTGCTCGGCGAAATCGGCGGTTCGCAAGAGGAACAAGTTTCGGATTTAGTTAAATCGGGCAAAATTACGAAACCAATCGTTGCCTATATCGGCGGAAAAGCCGCACAATCCGGCACACGCTACTCCCACGCAGGCGCAATCATCGAAGGTGGAAAGGGAACTTGGCAAGGAAAAGTTGATAGATTAAACGAAGTTGGTGTAACGATTATTGAACAATTCGGCGATATTCCGCAGAAAGTTAAAGAGATTTCTGCCCGCGAAACACACCAAAAACGCGAAAATTAAATCAAATCATTTTTCGTATATTTCTTTCGTTTCGCAGGCAAAAAAAGAGGTTTATAATTTATGAAAAAACTTGCATTTTTATTGGTAATTATCGGTTTAGTTTCGAGTATTTCATTTGCTCAGAAGAAAACAAAACGCAGTCTGGCACAGCTTCAAGCGGAGGCGACGGGTTCGCGTCCTGACGGGAAAGATTTTATTTTTACCATCAAAGGCTACGCTTATTCGTTCATTCCGGGCGAGCGTCCGACAAAATTGTTTAATGTCGAAGGTTTCAACATTCGCCGCCGCGTGGAAACGCCGGAAAAAGACGGCTTTTTTGTTGCGACGCGAGAGATTGTTTTTTACAAAGATCCAAAAACCGATGAGATAATTTCGAGTTGGGAAAATCCTTGGACGAAAGATAAACAAGAAGTTTTTCATATCCAAAACGATCCCGTAAATTTCCGTGTGCGCGTGAAAGACGGCAAATACATTTCAGTTTCGATGGACGGCAAACGCGAATTCGGCGAGGCTTCGATGCCGGAAGATTTCGGCGATACGCTGGTTTGGACGAGCGATATTTTTCCGTTTTATCCGCTTGCGGGTTTTGACAAAAATTACACTGCCGCCGAAATGTTTGATTTTTATGTCGAAAAGGAAGAATTGAACAAAAAAACGCCGCCGAAGAATGTTTTCGTTAGTTGGACGCGCGTAGGACCTTGGCTGCCCTGGATGAAAATGAATCGCACGGACGGCGTGATGATTTTTCACGCCCGAAGTCAAAGACTTGAGAGTTTTGAGCAGTTACCCGACCGAATTAAAAAAGAAGTGCGCGAAAAATATCCGATTTATGCCGCCGCCCCGACAATGGTTGACCCGACAAAACCGAATGAAACTTCGTGGACGTTTTACAATCGCATAATGGAAGAAAGAAAGAAGAAATAAACCACAGATGAACACAGATAAACACAGATTTTTGGCGATAGTTTTTTCGATTTTAAGTTTTTCGTTAAATTTTATGGCACAAGAAACATCTATCGGCGGCATTTATGAAGTCGGCATCGGCGCGACTGATGAAAAACCGCTCGTCGCATATTTCGAACGTTTCGGCTATCGCGTCGGTTCGACGGGCGAATTGAGCGAAAAAGAAGCCGAAAAACTTTACGGCGTAAAATCGAAATTAAAATCAATTCGGCTTCTGCATCAAGACGCAGACCACGGTTTGATTCGCATAATGGTTTGGGAAAAACCGACAAATGAAGGTTTGCAAATGTCGCAGATGAATGTTTTGGGAAATCGTTGGGGCGCAATGATGACGGGTGATATTTATAATCTGCAAAATCACGCGGAAGAAGCAATTGCTCAAAAACTTCCTGTTTTTATGGTTGAACCGCAACGCGCCGAGATTTACAAACTCGAAAAACGCCCGATTCCGTTTCTCGAAAATTACGCAACCGTCCGCGAAATGTGTTTGATTCAACCACTAACGCGCCAAATTTTGTTTCAAAGATTCGGTTACAATCTCGCTAATTACGGAAAAATTAACGAACAATCTTTTTTCAAATCTTCGCAAATCACGCACTTCGGAATGGTCGTTTATCGCAATCAGGAAAATTTGGATTTTTACGATAAAGTGTTGGGATTATTGAAGGTTAAAGAAGGAAAAGATTTTGAATCAACTTATGAAAATCCGTCTTCACGTGCAGTTTTCAGCCTCGAAAAACATCAAAAATACGGCGCAACCGATTTCGACAATCCGAAAAGTTCGACCAATCCGGCAAACGCGCTTTCCGGAAGATTGAAAATCATCTGGTTTTCGGAAGATTCAAAACTTGAAAACAAATTCGACTATTCAAAACCCGGAAGTTTGGGCTATTCGCTCTACACATACCGCGTCAAAGGCATCGAAAAATACCGCGAAAAAGTAAAATCGAGCAA
>CALMEH010000383.1 GCA_937863115.1 uncultured Acidobacteriota bacterium | reverse complement strand
AACGGCAAATTATATTCGGCAAACCCCGCCAATCGATAAATCGCCCGCCCGTCCATTCCCGATGCGAGGTCAATCACACAAAGTAAATCCCTAATTTCCGGGCGTTCAAAAAAATCGCCCAGATATAAAACCGGAATTCCGGCTTCTTCTAATGCCGCGCTGTAATGAACCAGATCGGCGTGCCCCCGGCACAGAATCGCTTGATCGCGGTAATTGATTTTTCGTTCATCGTGAAGATATTTAACGGTTTCAACAATTTCGTGCGCCTCATCGTGTTCGTCGTTTGCTTCGAGGAAATTAACTTCGCCTTCTTCGTCTTGACGAAACACATTCCAACTCGCGGCTCTCGACACTTCGACTTTTGCTTTCATTCGCTCTCCGCAGGCGGTAAAAGTATCAACTATTTTTTTTCTGGCGCGATAATTTGTCGTTAGCTGCAAGACTTTGGCTTTCGGATAGTCTTCTTTGGTTAAAAGAAGCATATTCGTGGGAGCCGCGCCACGAAAACGGTATATTGCCTGCCGGATATCGCCGACCACCCATAAACCGTTGCCATCTCCAGCGACAAGTTTGAGCAGTTCCCGGCTGGCGGTGTTTACGTCCTGATACTCGTCAATCAAAATATAGCGATATTTTTGCTGAATTTCTTCGCGGACGGAATCATTTTTTCGTAGTAGATCAACCGCCATAAAAAGCAAATCGCCGTAGTCCAGCAAATCATTTTCGGAGAGAACTTCCTGATAAACCCGATATGCTTCGGCAATTTCCAAATCCTTCAACGCTCGGTCAAGTTTTTTTTGGTTATTTTGCGCGTTTTCCAAATCCGTCTGGGCAAGAGCCTTATATTCGTGCGGGCTGACAAGTTCATCTTTAGATCTTGAAATCGAATCAAGAATCCGTTTGAAATTCGCGCTCGGGCGTGACAGTGAACGATAATATTTGAGTTTCAAACGGTCTAATGACTGCTCTAAAAGTAACTGCACGTCGTAAGTGTCGGCAACCTGCGGTTTAGCGGAAATGTCTAAAAGATTGGAATATTTTCGAATAAGTTCCAGACAAAAGCGATGAAAGGTTCCCATCCAGATTTTTGAGGAGTTTTGATTAGTGGCAACATTGACTCTCGAATACATTTCTTCGGCAGCTTTGTTTGAGTATGTCAGAGCCAAAATGTTTTCCGGCTGGATACCGCGCTCTTTTATCAAATGCTCTATACGAGCCGTCAAGGTTCGGGTTTTTCCCGTTCCCGGTCCGGCATCAACTAAAACAGGCAATTCAAAATAACCTTTTTTAAATTCCTCAAATCCGAAAAAAGCGGCTTTTTGCTGGTCTTTATTGTCGTCAAGTTCTTCACTTTGAGAATTTACAGAGTCATCGTCATTCTCAAGAAAGATTTCCGTTTCGATGCCAAGCACGCCGCGCATCAACTGATGAACGATTATTCCGGCTGGCATTTTGTATTCGTCTTCGAGCGTTTCGGCACTTTTGCCTGCCAAAAAACCGTTTCGCAATTCGTCGCAAGGAAGAAAAAACTCGCGGGCGAAAAGGTTTGCTTCAAGTTCCCGGCGTTCGTGCGGACCGTATCCTTCAACCCGCTGTTCGCCCAAAGCAATCGCGTCTTCCGATGCTTCCGCGTCAAAACCGTCTTTGCCGCAGAGAATCGCCGAGCCGTGTTTTAAGAAATGATGCGCGTATTCGTGCATTCGGTTAAAAAGCGTCTGCCATTCTTCAAGGCTGTTATCAAAAAAAACTAAGTTGTTATGCAAGATAGCTTGCGCTCTGTAAAGCAAAGGGTCTTTGGTGGGCAACCCGTAAGCGAAAATTCCGGTTTCATTGGCAATCGCCATTAAAAGTGCGTCCGGCGACGAATCGCCGCCGTTTGCTTTGAGCATTCGATGGCGGGTTTCACGGGCAAGTTTTCTAATTTGACTCCAATGATTGGTTTTCATAAACGATTGTTCAATTTGGTAAAAGTATTTATTCCTCGTCGCGCAGTGCTAATAAATATTCTTTAACTTCTTCTTTCATTAGTGGATCAGAATTAATCGCTTCCTCGAAACTTTGTTTTTCCGGCATTGCGGGCTGTGAATCCGACTTAAAATTGGCTTCTGCCGGATAGAGTGATAATCCCAAAATATAAGCCTGAATCGGTTCAACGGTAGATTTTAATTTTTCAGCTAGTTGGGAAGCAAGAGCTTTCGAGCGTCCTTGAACCGAAACTAAACGACGATCCAGTTTTAGCAGAAAAATTTCGCTCCAGCCAGTCATTTCCGCCAGTTGCTTGATGCCGCCCAGATCCCGCTTGCCCGTACCCAGTTCGGGGATGGCCTCCACCTGGTAGAAGTCCGCGGCCCGGGGCTTGAAAAGCGCCGGCAGGGCGTCCACGCCGGCCAGCAGCGTCTCCGGCGGGCAGGGCC
>CALMEH010000382.1 GCA_937863115.1 uncultured Acidobacteriota bacterium | reverse complement strand
TGCGCCAAGCCGTCGCCGTCGAAGGTGTTGTCAGGCGTGCCGTTCAGGTTGAAACGTGCAACTTCAAAACCATTCATTCCGATAACAACCGCTTTGCCGTCGGGCTGAATCTCGATGTCGCCCCTTCCGCCGGTTCCGCTGACCGTAGAATAAAAAACCTTGCCGCCGCTCCCGAAAGTTTGGTCAAACTGACTTGCTGCGGCTTTTGTCTGTTGCGGCACGAAAAGCACAATGCCCGCCAAAAAACTTGTCATCAACGCCATAATCACGGCTTGATTCATTAAACGATTGTCGATACCTTTATTCATTTTCATATTCATTTTTTGCCCATCAATAGGTTCAGAGTTACGCATTTATGCGTGAAATACTCTGCCTTCATTCAACAATATTATGAACTATTCACGATAATCACACATAAATGCGTAACTCTGAACGTTTTAAGGCACGAACGCATTTGGCACAGGTCGATCGCCACCGATTCCGAATTGTTGGATTTGCGTGCCGCCCGATGATATATTGATAAACCAAGTTGAGTTTGACGCACGGAAAACTGCCGCATCGTTTTTACCGTCGCCGTCGTAATCGCCCGGTGTGGGAATGTCGTTATTTGCGCCGAACGGGAACGAATAGAACGAAAAATCTTCGCTACGGGAGACAAACCATTCGCCGGTTGTCGGTCGCCAGAAAGCGATGTCGGTTATGCCGTCGCCGGTGTAATCGCCTTGCGCGGGTTTATCGGTGGAAGTGCCGAAAGTCGTTGCAAAAACGCTGCCGTCGGTGCTTCGGCGAATCCACCATTGACCGGGCGCAGGACGGAAAATTGCAATATCGGCTTTCAAATCGCCGTCGTAATCACCGACGACAGGCACATCGCCAGCCGCGCCGAATGACAAAATATCCGTGCCGCCCGTTGATTTATTGATAAACCAAGTCAGCGTTGAAGGTCGAAAAACTGCCGCGTCTGTTTTGCCGTCTCCGTCATAATCTGCCGGAACGGGAACATCTGTGCTAACGCCGAGCGGAAACGCGAAAAACGAAAAATCTTCGCTTCGCAGAATAAACCAATTACCGTTTGACGGACGGTAAATTGCAAAATCGGATTTGTCATCGCCCGTGAAATCGCCGGGAACGATTTTGTCGGTTGATTGACCGAATTGCGCGGCAAAGTTTCCGCCGTCCGAAGATTTCGAATACCACCATTCACCCGGCGCAGGACGGAAGATTGCCAAATCGGTTTTGCGGTCGCCGTCAAAATCAAGCAGGTTTCGGTCGCGCGTTTGACGTTCAAACGCGCCGACATCAACACCTGTATTTGTATTC
>CALMEH010000381.1 GCA_937863115.1 uncultured Acidobacteriota bacterium | reverse complement strand
GACGAAACCGCGAAAAACCACACCCCGCAAAAAATAAAAAAAAGCGAAATTGGCGGGAAAAAAACCGAACCTGTTTTGGGGGGGGAAAATGGGGCCAATTTGGGCGGAAGATTTGAAATATGCGACCGCCGATAATTTTATGAAACGGAAACTTTACGATGATCCGAATTGTTATCTTTTGCGTGAAACTGCCGAAAAATTGGCGGTTGCCGACAGAGATTTATCAAAACGAAAACCCGGATTTAAGTTGAAAGTTTGGGATTGTTATCGCCCGATGTCGGTGCAAAAAGAGATGTGGAAGGAATACACGAACACACCTTACGTTGCCAATCCGACGAACGCACGGCATCCGCGTGGGCGAGCCGTTGATATAACCATCGTTGACACAAACGGCAAAGAACTTGAAATGCCGACCGAATACGACAATTTCACGCCAAAAGCGCATCCGAACGCGCCGACTACGAAAAACGCCGCCATAAATCGTGAATTGCTCCGCTCGGTAATGGTTGCCGCCGGATTCACGGGCGTTACTTCGGAATGGTGGCATTTTGATAATTTAGCGAAGGGCAAATGAGAGGTAAAATTCAAGGTTTTATTTACGGACAAGATTCAAATTAAACGGAGGAAATAGTATGAAAAATTTAATTTTTTGTTTAGTCGTAACTATGCTTTTTTCAGTTGGTGTTATGGGACAGAAGTCTGTTCGCTCCAAACCAAAAAAACAACTAACACCGCAACAAAGTTGGAAAACTTTTTTTCCTAAATTCAAAGTTGCAGTTGCAGACCAAGATGAGGCAACTCTGAAAGGAATGATGCCTAAAACAGTATTTTGTGATGACATAAATCAATTTGATGAGCCAGCTTGGAGGTTTTGTCAATCAAATGCCAGTCGTAAAGATGATAATCGCATAGAAAGCAATTTAATTTTCGAGCTATTAGGTAAAAATAATGATGATGGCTGGTTACAATTTAAGAAGTTGTTAAATAAGGGCAAAGAGTTAAAAGACTATAGCACATATAATAACATTGCCTTAAAGAAAATCGCCTTAAGTAATTCTGATTGCGGTGATTTAAACCTTGAGTTTGAATACAAGAATAAAAAGTGGTTCTTTACAGGCTTTTCTGCCAGCAGTTGCAGAAATTGAAACAGAAATAACTTGATTATTAAAAATCAAACATATGCCGCATCTTACCGGACTTAACAATCGAACCTACGCTCTGAACATTGGCAAAACAATCATTGGGCGCGATGCGATGCAGTGTCAGATTTTGTTTGAACAGCCGTTTATTTCGCGGCTTCAAGCGGCGATTGAAGTTCAGGCAAACGGGCAAACCGTTATCAAAAATCTGAGCGGAATGCAGACCACTTTTGTCAACGGTTTGGCGATTGATACACGGATTTTGAACGACGGCGACCGCGTTGAATTCGGCGCGGGGCAAACTCTCGCTTTTACATTTCATAGCGAACAGACGGCGCAAGGTTTCAGTCCGCAATTTTCTTCGGGCAGTTTGCCGAATCTGCCTTTGTCGGGCGATGCGACGGTGCAATGGCAACTGCCGCAGGCGCAAAATCCTTTGAGCGTGATGCAAATCGGGCAGGTTTCGCGGCTTGGCATCGGACGTGCGCCCGACAACCACATTGTTTTGGATGCGCCAAGCGTTTCGCGGCTTCACGCCGAATTGATTTATGAAAACGGTGCAACGCAACCGATAATTTCCGACCTCGGAAGCACGAACGGAACTTTTATCAACGGCGAGATTTTGCGTGCGCCGACTCGCTTGCAAACGACCGATTGGGTAACAATCGGCGGTTATCTTTTGCGCGTCGAAGGGCGCGAAGTCCGCAAACAAGACTTTAGCGCGAGCCGCATTGCCGCGGTTAATGTTTCCAAAAGCTACGGCGATAAAACGGGTTTGCAAGA
>CALMEH010000380.1 GCA_937863115.1 uncultured Acidobacteriota bacterium | reverse complement strand
ACGACGATTTCGCTGACAAATCCGGGAACTCTCGGAACTGTCGCGTCGAATCCGCGTTTGATGGCGGGACAATCGGCGATTATTGCGACCGGCGCGATCGAATATCCGGCGGAATATCAAGCGATGACTGCCGGTGCGCTTTCGATGCTCGGCATCAGCAAGATTATTACGATAACTTCGACTTACGATCACCGCGTAATTCAAGGCGCGGAAAGCGGTTTATTTCTTGCGAAAATGCACGAGTTTATTGTCGGTCAGGAAAATTTTTACGAAGAAATTTTTACGGATTTGGGCATAAATTATCCGCCGATGCGTTGGGCGCAAGATTTTAATCCGTCGCTTTTCGGAAGTAATCAAGCCGCCGAACAAGCCGAAAAACAAGCGAATGTTTTGCAACTTATCAATGCGTATCGGATTCGCGGACATCTGCTCGCGGACATTGATCCGCTGAATATGACTTCGCATCACGCTTCGGAACTAGACCTTGAAAATTTTGGTTTGACGATCTGGGATTTAGACCGCGAATTTATCACAGGCGGATTGCACGGCGAAAAAACTGCGACTTTGCGGCGTATTTTGGACATTTTACGCAAAGCATATTGTGGCAAAGTCGGCATCGAATATCGCCATATTCAATCGAAAGAAGAAAAAGATTGGATTCGCAATCAAGTGCGCGAACATTTTGTTGACATCGTGCCGCTTCCGGTTGAAACGAAAAAAGAACTTTTGCAAAAGCTCATCGAAGCCGAACAATTCGAGCAATTTTTGCATAAAAAATATCTTGGGCAGAAACGCTTTTCGCTCGAAGGTTGCGAAACGGTGATTCCGATGCTCGACCAACTTGTCGAAGGCGCGTCTGCGCTCGGCGTTGACGAGATTTTTATGGGAATGGCGCATCGCGGACGTTTGAATGTGCTTTCAAACATCATTGATTATTCGATGGCTGAACGCATTTTCACGATTTTCGAGGGAACTTCGCATCCGTCATTTCCCGCAGACGAAGGCGACGTAAAATATCATCAAGGCGCAATCAGCAAGCGGCAAACAAAAGCCGGAAAAGACATCACGATTCAACTTTCGTGTAATCCGTCGCATCTCGAATTCGTTAATCCGGTTGTTGAAGGAATGGCGCGGGCGCGTCAAGACGAACTTCGCAACGGACAGCAAAAAAATCGTGAAGAAGTAATTGACCTTGTTTTGCCTGTTCTAATGCACGGCGACGCGGCGTTTGCCGGACAAGGAACGGTGATGGAAACTCTGCAACTTGCGAATTTGACAGGTTACAGAACCGGCGGCACGATTCATCTTGTCATCAATAATCAAATCGGTTTCACGACTTCGCCCGAAGCCTCGCGCAGTTCGATCTATTCGACGGACGCGGCGCAAATTACGCAAACGCCGATTTTCCACATCAACGGCGACGATCCCGAAGCCGCTTACCGCGTTATCAAAATCGCGCTCGATTATCGTCAGGAATTTAATAAAGATGTAGTTCTCGATTTGGTCGGATTCAGACGTTTAGGACACAACGAAGGCGACGAACCCAGCTACACTCAACCGCTGATGTATGCAAGAGTTAAAGCGCATCCGGGAACGCGCCATCTTTACGCAAACCAACTTATTCGTGAATCGGTAATCACGGAAGAAGATTTGAAACAGATGACTGATTCAGTCGTTGCAAAATACGAAGGAATCTTGACTCGCGCCAAACAAATCGCCACGGAAAATCCGAAACGCGCCGAACTTGCCGCGCCGATCTTCGACGAAGACGGCTCGAATGTTTTGGCGACACCGATTTCCGCCGAAACTCTGAAAACGATTTCGGAAAAAATCTCGCTCGTGCCGGAAGGTTTTCAAATCAACCCGAAAATGGTCGGACAATTGGCAAGACGCGCCAAAATGGGAACGGGCGAAGTGGCGATGGATTGGGGCTTTGCCGAAGCAATTTCAATCGGTTCGCTCGTGTTGGAAGGTTTTCCCGTGCGGCTTAGCGGACAAGATTCGGGACGCGGAACATTTTCGCATCGCCACGCTTCGATGTATGACGCACGAACAGGCGAGCGTTGGTCGCCATTGACGGAATTGAGAAACGACACGAATCCGGCGGCGCGTTTTTACGTTTTCGACAGCAGTTTGAGCGAACAAGGCGTTCTCGGATTTGAATACGGTTATTCGGTTATCGCGCAAAACGATCTGGTAATGTGGGAAGCGCAGTTCGGCGATTTTTCCAACGGCGCACAAGTTATCATTGACCAATATATTTCGTCTTCGGAAGACAAATGGCAACAAAAATGTCGATTAGTTATGTTGCTTCCGCACGGTTACGAAGGTCAAGGTCCCGAACATTCGTCGGCGCGACTCGAAAGATATTTGCAGCTTTGCGCGGAAAATAATCTGCAAGTATGTTATCCGACAACTCCGGCGCAGTATTTTCATCTTTTGCGAAGACAAGTCAAACAAGACATCGTGCGTCCGCTTATCGTGATGACTCCAAAGAGTTTATTGCGTCTTCCGGCAGCGAGTTCGACGGTTGACGAATTGACCAACGGCGGCTTTAACGCGGTTTTGGACGACAAACGAATTAAAGATAAATCGAAAGTTAAACGCATTATCGTCTGTTCCGGCAAAGTCTTTTACGATTTGGACGCAGGACGGCAAGATTCGGACGATGACCGCGTGGCAATCGTTCGGCTCGAACAATTTTATCCGTTTCCGAAAGCACGTCTGCAAGAAATTTTCGCTTCATATCCGAACGCGAAACAAGTTTTCTGGACGCAAGAAGAACCGCAAAATATGGGCGGATGGTTTTTCGTGGAAAATCGTCTGCGCGAAATCGTCGGCGAAAAATCGTTGCGCTACGTCGGCAGAACTGTTTCGGCTTCGCCCGCCACGGGAAGTTATGCAGTTCACAATCTCGAGCAAGAAAAAATCGTCGGCGATGCACTAATCGAAGATTCGGACGAAATTTCAGCCGCTTCAACCGCCGAAGTCGCCGAAAAACTCGCTCCGGCTGGCGCGTAAATTCTTAAGAAGTTGCTTTAAAACTTGAAAAAGGTAAGAAATTAAACCACGAAAAAACACAAAACAACACGAAATTAGTTTGATTTTCAGCGTGTTTCGTGCAGTTTCGTGTCTTTTCGTGGTTAAACAAATCGCTAAATCCGAGTTTTAAAACAGTTTCTTAGAAAAATTATCCACAGAAAAATTGTGAGGTTCGAGGACAACCGAATTATTCACGCTGAAATTCATCAATCGCCGTAAAATCCTCGCCTTCCAGATTTTCGCTGACGGTTAAAACTCGCGGATTGTTTTGAAATTGAAAACGCTTGCTGTTTACTTGCAAGATATAGGTTTGTCCGGCTTCGAGGTTTTCAAATTTGTAATACCCGAAAACATTCGTCATCGCCGTCAAAATCTCGCCGCTCGGTTTCGTCAAATTCACACGCACACGCGGAATGCCGCTTCCGTTATTGTCCGTAATGCGTCCACCAACCGAAACTTCGGCGGCAAGCGGCGCGAGTGATAAATTCAAGAAAAATGCCCCGACTTGAGAGCTAAAGCCGTCAACTTGGAAATAATAAGTCGTTCCGGCAACGGATGTAAATGTTACACAACTCGAACCCGCCCATTCAGTTCCGAGTGGAACTGTTCCATTACAACCATTCGGAGGTAATTGATTCCAATCATCATTTGCTCTAAGTTGCGTCAGACCTGCAAAAGTCGAGCCGCCTGTATAAAGCGCAATTTGCACGTCAAAATTGTTTGCTCCATTTGGATTCGTCCCTCGCGTATCCAAAATGTAATTGGCGTTTATCGGTGCTGTCCAAGAATACCAAAGCGAATTTAATGCAGTTGTTTCTCCTGTATAAACTCGCGGTTCACCCGTTTGTCCGGTGGTCATTGTGTTATTGTCCTGTATTTGCCAAACCTGAAACGAACTCGGAACATTGCAAACCGTAACGGGAAAATTATCGCACGGATGTTGTGCGATAACTGTGGTTGAGTGGAAGCCGATGATGACTGCAACAAAACTTGCAATTACTACAAATTGGGAGATTTTATTTAATTTATTCATTTTTTTGTCCTCACTAAAATTTAATTTTGAAATCGCTTTCGTGTATATGTGTCGTTTTTGTTCAAAACGTAACGTTTTTTTTCCTAAATCTGAAATCGGCGGTAAAGTCGCGTATTTTTCGGCTTTTCGGTGTCGCTCAAAATGACGGACTTTCCCTTGATGACATCTATAAGCGTAAAACGAGGGCAAAACGTATCATCCGAAAATAATTTCTTTTCATTTTTTTTTCGGTTTCGATTTTTTAAAGGCTTTCTGCTACCATAAAAGCCGTCTGAGATTGGAAATTTTTCGGATAATTTTGATTATGAATAAACGTCAAACCGTCTGGCTGATTGTTAGATTTATCGGAGTCTGTTTTATTTTTTTGGCGATTCTTTCGCTTATCGGCGCGTTTTCGGATTATTTTTCTTCCGGTTCGGCGGCTTCGGCGACAAATTCAAATACGAACACCGTCCGCGTTCAAGTTCCAACGCCGCAGATTGTCAATCCTGCGCTTCCCGTTCCGAAATCGGAAAACCAAAAAGCCGAAGACAAAGCCAAGAGCGATGCGCTGAAATCTCTTGCTTGGCAGATTTTCATAGCTTTGATTTATGGCGGGATCGGATTTTATTTGATTCGCAACGGCAAAATTTTGTTCACGACTTTGATCCGCGAAGATTCGACGGATGAAATCGAAGAAATTACTTATTCGTCTTCGGAAAACTCGAAAGAAAAAGTTGTTACATCGCTCGACATTTCGGCAAGTTCTTCGAGTAAAAAAGAAGAAGTTACCTCGCTGAATCTTTCCGAATATGTTCCAAAATCACAGCAAACTGCGCCGACGATGGCGAATGTTGCGGAAGAAAAATCAATAACCGAGAAAACTGAAACCGAACCGATCTTAGCCGCCGAAGAAAATTCCCGGAT
>CALMEH010000379.1 GCA_937863115.1 uncultured Acidobacteriota bacterium | reverse complement strand
GCATTATCTTTTGTCGGAAAATCGGCGAAATTGTGTGCCGGATGAAACTTGGGCATATCGCGCAATCAATGGCGGCGAAAAACTTGGCGGAAATGCCGTTTTGCCGCAAGGTGTTCCAGTTACTTATCTTACGCCGTCGGAAGTCAAAGAAGTTTCCCGAAATTTAGGGAACATCGAAGCAGATGATTTGGAAGAACATTGGAATCCGCCAAAAATGCGCGAAGCCGGAGGTTACAAAATCCGCGGCGATTATAATGACGACCATCAGCTTCATTATTTGAAGGAAGATTTTGAAAAACTCAAAGATTTTTACCTCTGGGCGGCGATTTATGATGAAGCGATTTCTCCTGAAAATGTATATTCCCGTAATTAGCAAAAACGCAATAATTGCAGAAATTATGAGATAAAAATACTTTTTTTCTCCGCCGGAAATTTTTTCCGGTTCATTGCTTTTTGGAGTATTTTCGGAGTTTGCGCTGTATTGAACAGCTAAATCTTTGACGGCTTTTGCGTGTTCGGGCGTTCTTGTAACGGAAAAAGTTTTACTCAAATCAGACAGCAAATCTGCGACAATCGGTTCGGGCGGTTTGACGAATTCTAAGCGTTCGTGAAGTTGATAAACGAGGGCTTCTTCAATTTCTGTAAGTGATTTTTTTTGTCCGTCTTGAGCGGTTACTGAAATTTTTTCGGCACTCAAATCACTAAAATCTGCTCCCAAAACGGAATTGTTTTTTAACCAATCAGAGTCTTTTTCGATTGCCAATTTTGCCTCTAAAATTTTGACGTGCAGCCATTCAGTTCCAAAGTGAGAATTTTTATTTCTTTTTATACCTTCTTTAATCCAAATCAATGCATTTTCATTTTCGCCGTTTAATTCATACGCTGTTCCAAGATTGGTCGCCGTAAAATATTCACCGGGTTTTTTCTTTTCCAATTCTTCAAGTATTTTTATAGCTTCTCCAATATTTCCCAAATGAATCAAAGCCACAGCCAGATTATTTCGGACTTCCATAAACGGATAACCTGTTTGCTGTTTCTCGATTTCAGTTTTTAGTTTTTCCCAATATTCACGGTCTTCGTGTGTAACGAATTTTTTCATAAAATCATCTGCGTTCAGACCATCAATTTTAAAACTCTTTCCGACTTGAGGCTGACCGGCAGTCCATAAACAAGCATCTGCCTGAATGTATAAAAGACCAATAATAAAAATTGATAAAATGAAGGTAGTAATAAATCGCATACATTTTTGAAACAGTTTCTAAATTTTTCGATACATAATCAGCGCATTCGTTAAGCCTTTTTCTTTATGTTGAAAGGCTTCGGGGATTTCGCCGATGATTTCAAAACCGAGCGCGAGCCATAATTTTACCGCGATTTCGTTTGATTTGACGACGAAATTAAACTGCATCGCTTTATAACCTAGTTCACGCGCTTCAACAAGCGAAAATTCCGCCATTTTTTTGCCGATGCCTTTGCCTTTGGCTTTTGCGAAAACCATATAACCGGCGTTACAGATGTGCGAACCTAAATCTGGCTGATTGGCTTTGATGAAAAAAGTTCCGACGATTTCGGAATTTAAACCATCCGCTACCGCAGACGGTTCTGACAATATTGCAACATAAGTTTTTTTATCCTCCGCAAACCAATATTCGAGCATCTTTTTACGCGACGTATTCGGATAAAAAATATATGTGTCGCCACCGGAAATTACTTCTTTAATAATTTCCCAAACTTCGGATTTGTCGGTTTCGTTTGCCTTTCTTATTTCAATCATTTTTTTCCTTCAGGCACTATTATTTCGCATTTTACGGCAAATGAAAAATTGGCGGAATTTAATAAAATTTTAGAAAATTTAAGATTTTTCGAGGCGGAACTGAGATATGATTAGATTTATATTCGGTTGAAAACTCAAAAAAAATGCGTTTTCAAAAAAAATGCTCGATAGTTTTTACAATTTGCGGAGTATAGAAATGAACAAATACGGGTTAAACTTTTTCTCTTTACGGCGTTCGATATTTTTTTTCAGCGGGTTATTTTTAATCGTTTTCGGCGCATTTTATTATGCTAATGTTTCCGCCGAAAACGAAAAGCCGCTTACGGAAAATCTGGTGCTGGGGAAATTGGCTTACGCGGCAACTGTCGGGACGTTTTCGGGAGGTCAATTATATGTTCGGTCGTCAAATGCGGACGGCAGCGGAGCAGTTACGCTGACGGAATCAATACCGCCGTCAGGTTCGCCCGATTGGTCGCCGGACGGGACGAAAATCGTCTATGTTTCGTTTGGCGCAGGCTCGGATATTTTTGTGATGAACGCGAATGGGACGAATAAGACAAATTTGACGAATACGCAGAATATCAGCGAATCGAATCCGTCTTGGTCGCCGTCGGGCAAAATCGTCTATGAGCGCGATAGCCAAATTTGGATTATGAACGACGACGGCAGTGGGCAGATGCCGTTTGCCGGAATCACACAACCTGCGCCGACTGCTCCGGCGTGGTCGGATGACGGCGGAAAGCTCGCTTTTGTCAGCAATAGTGAGATTTGGAAAATAAACGCCGACGGCACCGGCGAACAGCGCGTTACAACAAACGCCAGCGCAGATACAAACCCGTCGTGGTCGCCCGACGGCGCGAAAATTGTCTTCGGAAAAGGCGGCAGCGGTATTGCTGTTATCAACGCGGACGGCACGAACGAAACGAATCTGACGAACTTGGCAAGCGACATCAATCCCGATTGGTCGCCGGACGGCACGACAATCGCATTTCGGCGCGATTCTGCCGATACCGTTATCGGCGGAATTTATCTGATGGATGCAAGCGGCGGAAATCAGGTGCGAATCCTCGCGGACTTTCGGCAGACGATTTCGATTTTTGAAACAAGAGATAATCCGGCGTGGCAACCCGTCGCGCAAGTTCTGAATACTTTCACAATCAGCGGACGAATCACGCGCAATAACTTGAGTTTGGGCGGCGTAACCGTTAATTTGAGCGGCACGACAAACGCGGCGGCGACGACCGACGCGGCTGGAAATTATCAAATTTCAAATCTTCCCGTCGGCGGCAGCTACACGATTTCGCCGTCGTTTTTAAATCATTATTTCACGCCGCCGAATCGGAGTTTTAGCAATTTGAGCAGTAACCAAATCGCCGATTTTACGGCATCCGGCGTTTGCCTCGGCGCGACTTGCGCTCAAAACGGAAAGATTGCGTTTGTCCGAGAGCCGGACATTTTCACGATGAATTCGGACGGCACGAATCTGACAAATATCACGAACAGCGCGACGATTGACACCGAACCGAATTATTCGCCCGACGGCTCGAAAATTGTTTTTTCCACTAACCGCGACGGCAATAACGAGATTTATCGAATGAATCAAGACGGCACTAATCCCATGCGTCTGACCAATAATTCGGCTTCGGATATTTCGCCGTATTACTCGCCTGACGGCGCATCAATCGTTTTTGTGAGCGACCGCGACGGCAACAGAGAAATTTATAAAATGAACTCGGACGGCTCGAATCAGATTCGCCTGACAAATGACACGGCACAACAAAGTGTTCCGGTGTATTCGCCCGACGGACAGAAAATTATTTTCGTCGCCGCTCCAACCTCCAGTCCGAATCAACTTTGGATAATGAACGCCAACGGCACGAATCCACAGCAATTTCCGAATCCGGCGGGGCTAAGTCATTATTATAATCGCCCTTCGTATTCGCCGGATGGCACGAAAATAATTTTTGTCTATGGCGATGACGTAACCACGCAGAACATTTGGATAATGAACGCCGACGGCACGAACCGTGCTCTAGCCGGTTTCGGACGTTCTTCGCCGTCGTATTCGCCCGACGGCACGAGGGTTGTTCACCGTTGCTGTTTCTTCACAGGTCCCGCTCAAGGCATTTATGTATCAACAATCGGCGGCGGTTTGGGAGCACAGATTTCTGTCGGAATGTCAGATGATTTACCCGATTGGCAATCGGTTATTGTTCCGCGTCGCACGGCTTTTGATTTTGACGGCGATGGCAAAGCGGATATTTCGGTTTTTCGCCCATCGGAAAGAAATTGGTATGTGCTTCGTTCGACTGGCGGATTTTCGGCACAGCAATGGGGACTTTCGGACGATGTTCTCGCGCCTGCCGATTACGACGGCGATTTGAAAACCGATCTTGCAATTTGGCGATCTTCGGACGGTAATTTTTATGTTTTGAACAGTTTTAATAATACGTTTCGAGTTGAAAATTTCGGACTTTCGGGCGACGTTCCGACGGGCGGCGATTTTGACGGCGACGGCAAAGCGGATTTGGGAATTTATCGTGCCGGAGCGCAAAGCACGTTTTATTATCGCGGTTCGATGGGAAATCCGCAGGGAAACATCACGTCAATTCCGTGGGGAACTTCGGGTGATAAACCTGTTGCGAGTGATTTTGACGGCGACGGCAAAACCGATGCCGCCGTATTTCGTCCTTCAAACGGCGTTTGGTATGTGCGCCGAAGCTCGGATGGACAACTTTCGGCAAATGCTTTTGGTTTGGCAAACGATAAGTTCGTTCCGGCTGATTATGACGCGGACGGAAAAACCGATTTAGCCGTTTTCCGTGATGGGATTTGGTATGTTTTGCGCTCATCGCAAGGTTTCACGGCGTTTCAGTTCGGAATTGCAAACGATGTTCCCGCACCCGCAGACTTTGACGGCGATGGCAAAACCGACGCGGCAATTTACCGCAACGGCGTTTGGTGGATTCTGAAATCTCAAACAGGCGCAGCGGAAGCCATAGCATTCGGACTCGGCAGTGATAATCCGATTCCGTCTGCGTTTGTTCGATAACGAAAAAGGAGTGCAGACTTTTGACGGTTTACGCTCCTTCTTTATAATTTCTGAAATTTCAAAGTTTTATTATTCCTAAATACTCCAAAACCAGCAAAAGAATCGTTAAAATTTGCAAGCCGATTGAAAGAATATCCAACCAATGACGGCGCAAAAAAATTTCCGTGTCGAGTATTTTGTTGATAAACTGTTGCACATTGGAAAGAACGCCGCTCGGCTAAAATTCTTGCAAATCGTTTTTTTTCAGCACAAAACTCCAGATATTTCTCCGGCTCTGCGGTTCGAAAATATATTCGGCATCGCAAACCTGCCAAAAGCCTAAAAATTGCCATTGATTAACGCGCAGTTTACAAAAAAGCGGAACGGTTAATTCGGTTTTAATCGCATTGTGCAAGGCTTTGTTCCAAATATCGAGTTTTTGGTTGCCGCGTTTTCCTGCGCCTGTGTAGAAAATCGTGTCCGTAGTTTCGCCGTGAAAATCGGGATAGCACTCATTGATTTTGCCGAAATCGGTGAGCAGGGAAATCAGTTGACCGTTTTTTTGATAAATTCCGTTACGTGTTTTATGAATTTCCAAAACCGCGTCCCACGAAAAAACTTTGCCAATGTCGTTCGTTGTGAAAAACTGTTCAGTTATTTGTTCATTTTGACTGTTTATGGTTGACACAATAATTTTTGATGATTACAATTCATACACTTTTACTAAATAGTAAGAAACCATTTTATCAATTTGTCCCCAAAATTTCAGAATCTTGAAATGCGCTTTTCCGTAGGGAAAATCGAACATTTTTCTTGGCTATATGTATTTTTATTCATTCCGGCTTGATATATTATCGGCAAATTAAAAAATTAAAAAAAATCCCATAGGAGATATAAGTGTGAAAAAAATTTTAGGAATTACAGCGTTGTTTGTCTTGGCGGCTTCGGTAGTCTTTATTTTTATCGGTGGCAAAGCGCAAGCAGGCAAAAACGTTTTCGAGAATGGTTCGCAAGACGAACTTGAAAGAGCAAAAACTATCAGCCTTGAAATTTTGCGCGGGCAAGCATCCCAAAGAGCTATCGGAAATGTTGACGAGTATCAGGTTTCAAAAGTTGAAATTGATGAACTCAGAATGGCACATACGAAAGTTCGCCAAACTTATCAAGGCGTTCCCGTTTGGGAAGGCGAAGCGATTGTCCATCTTAAATCGGACGGTTCGCTTTCGACAATTACGGACAGTTTGAAAGATAACATTGCGCTTGCCAATGTGCAGCCGAATTTTTCGGAAAAAGCGGCGATTAGTCATGCAGTCAGACAAGATGCAAGCCGTGCGAAAATGACCGACAGCCCGATAGTTGAATTGTTTGTTTATCGCGGCGAAATCCAAGATCATTTAGTTTATCGTGTCGAAATTCCGCGCATTGACGGTTCGGATGAAACATCTGCTCCGGTTATTTTCGTTGATGCACACACGGGCGTTAAAGTTTTTGAATACAACAATTTGAAAACCGGAACGGGAAGTTCGCTCTACAGCGGAACGGTTAACATTTCGACGACATCATCAGCCGGAACTTTTTATATGGAAGATACCACTCGCAGAATGGGAACTTTCAATATGAATTCGACCGGCAATGAAACGACCGGCACGGGCGGCACACAATCGCGTTTTACGGACACGGACGATAATTGGAATACGACGATTCAACGCGCAGGTGTTGACGCACATTACGGCGCGGCGCAAACTTTCGATTATTATCAAGCGGTTCACGGTCGCAACGGCATCAACGGAAACTACGGTCCGGGAACGACTACTTCGGCTGTCGGCGGTATCGCAATGGTTGTTTCGCGTGTGCATTTCGGCACGAGCGGCGCATACAACAACGCTTTTTGGTATAACAACCAAATGAGCTACGGCGACGGCAACGGCACGACATTTTCGCCTCTGACAACGATTGACGTTGCCGGACACGAAATGACACACGGCGTTACCGAATATACAGCTAATTTGACTTACGCCAATGAATCGGGAGCTTTGAATGAAGCAACCTCCGATATTTTCGGCGCGATGGTTGAATTAAGAGCCGACGGCGGCACGGTTACGGCTGACACTTGGAAAATCGGTGAAGATTGCTACACGCCCGGAACAGCGGGCGACGCGCTTCGTTCGATGAGTAGTCCGTTCACCTACGGCGATCCCGATCATTACAGCATTCGCTATACGGGAACGGCGGACAGCGGCGGCGTTCATACCAATTCGGGAATTGCCAATCACGCTTTCTTCTTAATGGCGGCGGGCGGCACAAATCGCGTCAGCGGTATTGCTGTTACAGGCATCGGCGCAAGTGCATCGGAAAGAATCTGGTATCGTGCGTTGACGACTTATATGACAGCAAGCACGAACTTTGCGGGCGCAAGAACGGCAACTTTAAATGCGGCAACCGATCTTTTCGGTGGAACAAGCGCACAATATACAACGGTTGCCCAAAGCTGGTGCGCGGTTGGCGTTGGCGCGTGTCCTTCGACCGGAACACCGACACCGACGCCGACACCGACAGCAACTCCGACCCCCGGAAGCTGCACGACCGAACTGTTGACAAACGGCGGTTTTGAAACGAGCATTTCGCCTTGGGTTCGTTCCGGCACGGGTTCATTCTACATTGCCAATGGCAGTTCGCCGCAAGCGGGAACTGGCTATATTTATTTCGGAACAGCCAACAGTCGAACAGGACAAGCCTATCAAACCGTAACGATTCCTTCGACGGCGTGCGGCACATTGACCTTCTGGCTCAACGTAACTTCTGCCGAAACGACAACGACGACGCAATACGATAAATTGTTTGTCGAAGTCCGCAACACTTCGGGAACGCTTTTGGCAACTCCGGCAACATACAGCAATTTGAATAAGACAGCATCTTCTACAACTTATTCACAAAAATCGCTGAACTTAGCGGCATACAAAGGTCAAACAGTCCGCGTCCAATTCCGTTCCACAACGGATAGCTCGTTGATTACAACCTTCCGTGTTGATTCGGCTTCGCTGAAATAATTCGGTAAATAATTAGAAAAGGCACGATGAAGTTTAAATCCTTCATCGTGCCTTTTTTTGTTTTGATACTTATCTACGGCACAAAAACTGCCGGAACAGGTTTATCGCCCGCAATACCGAATTGTTGAATTAAAGTTCCGGCGGTTGAACGGTCAGCAAACCACGTTTGATTTGCCGGACGGAACACGGCGAAATCAAATTTGCCGTCGCCGTCGTAGTCGCCTGCT
>CALMEH010000378.1 GCA_937863115.1 uncultured Acidobacteriota bacterium | reverse complement strand
CGGCAAAGCCAACAATCGTTATGATGAATTAGGCTTGCCGCCGTCGGTCGGACCTTCGGGTAAAACCAAACTTTATGATGGGTTGACAGGCGAACAATTCGAGCAGAAAGTTACCGTCGGTTACATTTATATGCTCAAACTTTCGCATCTGGTTGATGACAAGATTCACGCCCGTTCAATCGGACCATATTCGTTAATTACGCAACAGCCTTTGGGCGGTAAAGCGCAATTCGGCGGACAGCGTTTCGGCGAAATGGAGGTTTGGGCGTTGGAAGCCTACGGTGCGGCGCATATTTTGCAGGAACTTCTTACTTGCAAATCCGACGATGTTGCCGGACGCTCGAAGATTTACGAAACCATCGTCAAAGGCGATTCCGATTTCCAAGCCGGAATTCCCGAATCGTTTAATGTTCTCGTGCGCGAACTCCAATCGCTCTGTCTCGATGTCGAACTCATCACCGAAGATGAAATTGATCCCGATGAAGTAGCGGCTGGCGTGGATGCTCTGGTTGGTGTGGACTAAGACTATTTAGGATTTGGGATTTAGGATTTAGGATTTGTAAGAACAATCCAATCCCAAATCCTAAATCCTAAATCCTAAATCAAAAATATGTTTAGATTACAACAAGATAATAAAACGCAATTAACCCCGCATTTTGAGGCGATTCGCATTTCGTTAGCGTCGCCGGAAAAAATCAAATCGTGGTCGCACGGCGAAGTTACGAAGCCGGAGACGATTAACTACCGCACGTTTAAACCGGAGCGCGACGGGCTTTTTTGCGCTCGCATTTTCGGTCCTGTTTCAGATTGGGAATGTCTGTGCGGAAAATACAAAAGGATGAAGCATCGCGGCGTAATCTGCGATAAATGCGGCGTTGAAGTTACTCAATCGAAAGTTCGACGCGAGCGTTTAGGTCACGTTGACCTTGCTTCGCCGTGTTCGCACGTTTGGTTTTTCAAAGGTTTGCCGTCGCGTATCGGACATCTTTTGGACATCACTCTGCGCGACCTTGAAAAAATTCTTTACTTCGAGATTTACATCGTTATTGATGAAGGCGAAGTTCCGGGATTGAAGGAAAAAGACCTTTTGACCGATGAGCGTTTTCGTGAATTAACGCGCGATTATCCCGGTCAATTCGTTGCCAAAATGGGTGCGGAAGCTATCAAAGATCTTTTGATGAAGGTTGATGTTGCCGAACTGGTTTCGGAACTTCGTCAAAAAATGCGCGAAGAAAATTCGCAACAGAAAAAGCTGAAATATTCCAAGCGTTTGAAGGTTTCAAATTCATTTTTGAAATCGGGCAACAAACCCGAATGGATGATTTTGGACGTAATTCCGGTGATTCCGCCGGAACTTCGTCCGCTTGTGCCGCTTGACGGTGGACGTTTTGCGACTTCGGATTTGAACGATTTATATCGCCGCGTGATTAACCGCAACAACCGTCTGAAAAAATTGATGGAATTGCGTGCGCCGGAAGTTATTGTTCGCAACGAAAAACGTATGCTGCAAGAAGCGGTTGATGCGCTGTTTGATAACGGTCGTCGCGGTCGTGTTTTGCGCGGGGCAAATAATCGTCCGCTTAAATCCTTGTCGGGAACTCTGAAAGGAAAACAAGGACGTTTTCGTCAGAATCTTCTCGGAAAGCGTGTTGACTATTCGGGACGTTCGGTTATCGTTGTCGGACCTGAATTGAAACTTCATCAATGCGGTTTGCCGAAGAAAATGGCTTTGGAACTTTTCAAACCGTTTATCTACAACAAACTAGAGCGCGATGCACACGCCGCAACCATCAAACAAGCGCGTGAAATGGTCGAACGCCAAGAACCGATTGTTTGGGATATTTTGGAAGAAGTAATTCGGGAACATCCGGTTTTATTGAACCGTGCGCCGACTTTGCACAGACTCGGAATTCAAGCGTTCGAGCCGGTTTTGGTTGAAGGCAAAGCGATTAAAATTCATCCGCTCGTCTGCACGGCTTTCAACGCCGACTTTGACGGCGACCAAATGGCGGTTCATATTCCGCTTTCCGCCGAAGCGCAAATCGAAGCGAGCGTTTTGATGCTTGCGTCAAACAATTTGCTTTCTCCGGCTTCCGGTCAACCGATTACAGTTCCGTCGCAAGACATCGTTTTAGGTTGTTATTATCTGACTTTGGCGCGTGACGGAATGCGTGGCGAAGGCAAATCATTTAATACGATTGAAGAAGTTTTGCTGGCTTTGGATTCCAAAGTCATTGAAACTCAAACGAAAATCAAACTTCGATGGCGTGGCGGATTAATTGATTTGGAAAAAGAACACAGCCCGCAAGACGTAATGCGTGGCACGATTCGTGATGTCAATCGCACGATTGACACGACTGTCGGGCGCGTGATTTTGAACGAACGTCTGACACGCGACGGCTTGCCATATGTCAACGGCACGTTGAAGAAAAAAGGCTTGCAATCATTGGTAAGTTTCTGTTATTTGAAACTCGGACACGCACAAACCGTTGCGCTTCTCGATGATTTGAAAACGCTCGGATTTTTGTCGGCAACCCGTTCGGGAATGTCAATCGGCATTGACGATATGGTTACACCGGACAGCAAAAAAGGCATTATCGAAGATGCGCGAAAAGAAGTTGACAAGTTGCAGAAACAATACGAAGACGCAACGATGACGAATATGGAGCGCGTCAATAAAGTTACGGCGATTTGGTCGGACGTAACCGACCGCGTTGCCAAAGAAATGTTCTTGGCGATGCACGCCCGCGAGGACGAACGCCGGGAACTTAACCCGATTTTGGTGATGGCTGATTCGGGAGCGCGTGGTTCTGAGGCGCAAATTCGTCAGCTTGCCGGAATGCGCGGATTGATGGCGAAACCTTCGGGCGAAATCATCGAAACGCCGATTGTGGCAAACTTCCGCGAGGGTTTGAACGTGCTTCAATACTTTATTTCGACGCACGGTGCGCGAAAAGGTTTGGCAGACACGGCACTCAAAACAGCTGACTCAGGTTATCTGACACGCCGCCTTGTTGACGTGGCGCAAGACGTAATCGTGTCCGAACCGGACTGCGGAACGCTCCGCGGCATCAAAGCCGAAGCGATTATCCGCAACGGTGAAGAAGTCGAATCGTTGCGCGACAGAATTGTCGGTTGCACTTCGCTCGATGACATTATTGATCCGGTTGAAGGCAACACGATTGTCGAAGCAAATGTGGAAATCAACGAAGAATTAGCCTCGCAGGTGCAGCTTGCCGGTTTGATTCAGGTCAAAATTCGCTCGCCGCTGACTTGTGAATCGCGTCGCGGAATCTGCGTTAAATGTTACGGACGCAATTTGGCGATGGGCAGAACGGTTGAAATCGGTGAAGCCGTCGGCGTTATCGCGGCGCAATCAATCGGCGAACCGGGAACGCAGTTGACGATGAGAACTTTCCACGTAGGCGGCGCGGCGCAGCTCGAACAAGGAACAAAACACGCGGCGGCAATTGACGACACG
>CALMEH010000377.1 GCA_937863115.1 uncultured Acidobacteriota bacterium | reverse complement strand
CAAAAACAACAGATTCCCGACACGCCGTGCGTGCGGATAAAGTCCGACAGGTTCAGGTGCTTGTTCAGAATTGATGATGTTTTCGCTCATTATTTATTCAGTTTTTCGCCGGCTTGCCTCAAAACACCAGATTGAAGCCGCTAAACCGATTCCGATGGCGAGAAATCGAAACGGCTCGTTTGTTACCCATTTTGTAACCAAAGATTTTAGTAAAACCGCGTCGTATTCGGTGTTGCCGATATATTGATTGGTCGGCAAAAAGACAAAATAGGTATAAAAACCAACGCCGATTACAACCAAAAGAGTAATTGCCGCCGCAATTTTAGCCTGTCCGCCTTGTTTCCAAACCGAAATCAAACCTATCAGCGAAAAAAGCAATGTGCCGCCTTGCGTCAGCGAAAAATAATTGCCCGGTCCCGATTTGGATAAAAAATCGCGGTAACGCGCAACTTCCGCAATTTCGCCCGATTGCCAGTTCGGAATAAGGGCGATTAATTCAAAAAGATGTCCGGCAAAGAAAAATGCAAAAAATAAAACCATCAGCCATAAAATGACTTTTCTCATAATTTATCTCCTGATTTTGAAAAGTTTTTTCTGAACAATACTTTTATAAATCGAAAAGAGCTTTTTTCCAAACCGAAACAATTTAATCCGTCCGCTAGGTATTTCTTTCGCCGTCATAAACCGCCGCCGCGCATTCGACAAACAAATCCAAATAATAATCGCGGATTTCCTCGGGCGCGAGTTGTTTGCCTTCTTTTTCAGCGATGAATTTCATCAATTCAAACGCCACTTCTTCGCCTGTTTCAATTCTGACTGGTTGTGTTTCTTGACTCATAATTTTTGAACTCGAATTCAGTTGATTCTAACGACTATTCCGTTACGATTCTCTTCCGGCATTTCTAAAGTCTCATAGAGGAGAAATGCGATGCCTTTTGCCAACGCTTGTTTTTGATTCGCGCTTCGGTTTCCGACTTTAACTCAATCGTAATCGTCATAATTTTTACCTCAAGCAAATTATAACAAAGTTGTTAGTTTTGCCGAACAACTTGATTTTATTTTTTGTTTCATAAGCTGTTTTATTTTTTGGCTTGATTTCAATTCCCTCCAATCTTGATTGAAAATGAAATTGTTTTTTTGTTGAGCGTATCGGTTGAATAAATAATGATAAACTCACCCGCGTTTCCACCATTAAACTCTGATTCGGGAAATCGGCTTTTTAATGTTTCACTAGTATAAAATTCTATTGTTTGGGTTCTAGTTGTAGAGTAAGGCTCTTTAGTTGTAGTCCTATTTTTACGTTTTGCATCTGAAGGTATAAATTTATAAATTCCTACTGGATTCAAATTATATGAATAATCACTATCCCATTCAATATATTTGATTCGCAAATTTGACGAAAATTTAACACGGAGTTTGTCGTAATCGTATTTATCAAATTTGTATTCATACATGCCTTCAACACTTGGTTTTTCCATTCCATGTGTTTCCTCCCAATCTTTTTTATCAAGACCAATGCCACCCGAATCAAATTTTACTGATGGAGTATTTTTCATTGAATTCAAATTAAAATTCGATTGATTCGCATTCCTGTTCACATCCGAACCACAGCTAATTATTAATATCATTGAAATAAAAAAACCAGTAAAAAATATTAACTTTGTTAACATATTTATCATCACTTATTCTTTTCTCAGATCACTTTAACACAAACATTCTTTTCTTCCGTAAAAAATCGCAAGGCTTCAAAGCCGCCTTCGCGTCCCATTCCCGAATCTTTTACGCCGCCGAAAGGCGTTCGCAAATCGCGCAGAAGCCAGCAATTTATCCAAACGATTCCGGCTTCGATTTCGGCGGCAAGGCGATGTGCGCGTGAGAGATTTTCTGTCCAAATTGTTGAAGATAAACCGTAACGCACTGAGTTTGCGTAAGTTAGAACTTCTTCTTCAGTTTCAAACGGCTGAATTGTAACAACGGGACCGAAGATTTCTTCTTGATTTGTGCGGCAATCGTGCGCGAGATTTTCGATGATCGTCGGCGCAATAAAATATCCGTCCAAGCCTTCGACTTTTACCGAATTTCCTCCGCAGATAATTTTTCCGCCTTCGGTTTCAGCAAGTTCGATGTAGGAGAGAATTTTCTCGAAATGTGTTTTTGAAACAATTGCGCCGATGTTTGTTTCCGCGTCTTTCGGATTGCCGATTTTTAGGTTTTTCGTTCGTTCGACAAAATCAGTTTTGAACTTTTCGTAAATTGATTTTTCGACGAAAATCCGCGAACCGCAGAGGCAAATTTCACCTTGATTTGAGAATGACGAAAGCAAAGTCGTGTTGAGCATTTCTTCGTAATTGCAGTCGGCAAAAATGATATTCGGATTTTTTCCGCCAAGCTCCAGAGAAAGTTTTTTAAATTTCGGCGCGGCTTCGCTTGCAATCCATTCGCCTGTTGCTGTCCCGCCTGTGAACGAAATCGCTTTTATTTCGTCGTGTTTGATAATTGCCGCGCCGGTTTTTGTTCCCAAACCGTGAACGATATTCAAAACGCCTGCGGGCAAACCAGCTTCGATGCAAAGTTTTGATAATAGATAAGCCGTCATCGGCGTAACTTCCGAAGGTTTTGCAACGACACAACAACCTGCGGCGATTGCCGGCGCGATTTTCCATGTGAACAAATAAAGCGGTAAATTCCAAGGCGAAATGCAACCGACAACGCCAATCGGTTGGCGCAAAGTGTAATTTATCGCTTGCCCGATTGTGTCGTGCGATTCATTTGCAACGTGCATTTGTGCCGTTGCATAAAAACGAAAATTCGCCGCCGATCGAGGAATATCAACTCTTTTCGCAAGCGAAACAGGTTTCCCGTTATCAACGCTTTCAACTTCTGCCAATTCATCTAAATCGCGCTCAATCAAACGCACGAGCCGCATTAAAATTTCAAACCTTTCATCAGTTGAAGTCTTTGACCACAAAGGAAATGCGCGTTTTGCCGCCTCGACCGCCGCTTCGACATCGCGTTCGTCTGAATCTGGAATTGATGAATAAACTTCTGCTGTCGCGGGATTAAAATTATCCAAATATTCGCCCGAAATAGGTGCGATTAAATCACCGCCAATGTAATTTTCGATTTTCTGCATAGCTTTGATAATTTTTTATTTTAACTTTTTTTTTTTTTTAATGATAGTTTTTGCAGAAAACTAACGCCTTGTATGTTTGAGGACATTAAAATGTCGCTCAAAGCGGAAAATAGTCAAATATTTTCCGAAGGTTTATATAAATTAAAATAGGAGGAATGTATATGAAAACTAATAAGGTAAATACCAAAACAGGAAAATTGGTTAACAAAATGAGTGGTTTTACCCTCATTGAACTGCTTGTTGTAGTTGCGACACCTGTTGGCATATTAATCGGATTACTTTTGCCGGCTATTCAAAAATAACTTGCAATTATAGACAATGAGCAATAGCGACTCGGCACATTTATCGAGTCGCTATTCCTTCGGCTTAAAAAACCTTAAAAAAAACAGCATATATTTACAATATGTCGTTCCGTTTTCTGTTGAGGTTTCAATTTTTTTGTTGTCCTTTATTGAAAATATGTTTATGATGGTTATGGAAACTTTTTCCGTCATTCTCAATTTTCCGCCCTTTTTTTCAATCTATGCCGCTTTTATTTTCTTTCGAATCCGTTACGGGTTTGCCTGTTTTTGTTGGATATATCTTTATTTTCGTTCTCGGCTCGATGATTGGCAGTTTTTTAAACGTCGTGATTCACCGCGTTCCACTTGAACAATCAATCGTTTTTCCGAATTCGGCTTGCCCGAAATGCAAAAATCCGATAAAACCATATGATAATTTCCCGATTTTGAGTTGGCTAATTCTCGGCGGAAAATGCCGCAATTGCAAAAACCCGATTTCGGCGCGTTATCCGGCAGTTGAATTATTAAATGGTTTGGCGTGGATTTTGGTGTTTTGGGCAATTGGTTTTACTTGGTTTTTGCCTGTTGCACTGATTTTTGTTTCGGTAATGATTTCGCTGATTTTTATTGATGCGGAAAATATGATTTTGCCGGACGTGATAAATTTTCCGCTTCTGTTTTTTGCGATTATCGTGCGGATAATTTTTGCCTTTGTGCCGGACGATTTTTTCCCGCCCGATTTAAAACACGCGCCATTGGTTGGTTTAACTTCGATGCCAATATGGTTAAACTCATTGCTTGGCGCATTTATGGGCGCAATGGTCGGTGGTGGTTTTTTGTGGCTTGTCGGTTTTTTTTTGGGAAAACTTCGCGGCGTTGAAGCAATGGGGTTCGGGGGTGTCAAAAAGATGTTCGCCGTTGGCGCACTTCTCGGTTGGCGTTTGACGTTTCTTTCGATTTTCTTAGGCGCATTCTCCGGCGCAATTATCGGCGTTTTTCTGCTTTCGCGCCAAAAAGATAAAGATTTTCAAACACAAATTCCCTTCGGCATTTTTCTCGGCATCGGCGCAGTTCTTTCGCTACTTTTCGGTGAACAGTTAATTCGTTGGTATCTGGAAAATTTTATTCCATAAAAGTTTAATGTTTGAAATTTGAATTTTTTAAACAGCAATTTCCGACATACATTTTTTCGAGCAATAAAAAGTTTTCGAGCGAAAATAAATTGCTTTCGTCAGCGGTGTCCAAGTTCCGCATTTGGCACATTTAACGAGTTTTTGTGCAGGTTGTTGGGCTTCGGATTCAAGATTTTTCGTATCTTTCGGCTTGCTCATTTTTCGCATTTGCCGGAACATCCGCCAAACTTGCAAACCGGCGGCAATTTGCTTGCGGTATCGCACGGCAACGAGTGCCAGAACGACTAATAAAATCAGTAAAACTATTAAAACTTTTGTCATTATTTTGCGCCTTCATTTTTCGCCATTTGTTGTTGAATATCCGCTAAACTCGGCGCGTTCGGATTAATTTCCTTTAATTTTGCAAGATAACTTTCGGCTTCCTGCACTTTGTTTTGTTTGATGTAAATTTGCACCAAAAAAAGCAAAGATTTTTCGTGTTTCGGGTTGCCTTCCAGAGTCTTTTTCATTTCAATCGCCGCTTTTTCCAAATCGGGCGGCGTTTGGAGAAAATAAGTCAACCCCAAATCGTTTCTGATGTCGGCATCTTTCGGCGAATTTTCTAAAAGTTTCGTATAAATTTGCCGCGCTTTTGCCAGATTTTCATTATCTTTGTTGTAATATCCGACATCGAAATAACTGTGTCCGAGCGTGATTGCAGTGTCTTTATCCGCCGGATTGTTTTGATATGCACGTTCCAAAAGACGTGCGGATTCGGCAATCAATTTCGCATCTTTTTTCATTGCGCCGTATTGATAAAGTGCCGTTCCTAATGTTTTTTGAACCTGGAAATTATTCGGATTTTGGTCAGCTTCGGCGATTTTTTTGCGAATAAGGATATCCACTTCGACGTGCGAAAGGGCGAGGTTCATTCTTTGCTTGGCGAGAACGGTGCGGGAAAGAGCACGCTGATGAACGTGCTCGTCGGCCTGTATCAGCCAACCGAAGGCAGCATTTAT
>CALMEH010000376.1 GCA_937863115.1 uncultured Acidobacteriota bacterium | reverse complement strand
CGACGATGTGAACGGTATTCACGGTCTCGGCGGTTACTCGCTTTTCAACTTGAGCGCCGGGTTTGCTAACTATTATTTCGGGATTCGCCGTTTCCCGACAGCAGTTATCGCTTCAACGGGCGGTCCGAACAATCGTCCGCATAATCCTTTGACCTTCGGACACTTGAATGTCGGATGCGACACGTTCCTCGGCACAACGACGACTGCCGTTATCAGCGCATTTCCGCGCAGTCCGGCGATTGCTACTGCGGGTAACTGTTCGCAAGTTCACAATGCCGGTGAAATCTGGAAATCGGCTTTGTGGGAAGTCCGTTCGTTATTTGTCGCTCGTAAGGGCTTTACAGCTGGAACGCGCGATGTGCTTCAAGTTGTTACGGACGGTATGAAATTAACACCGATTAACCCGAATATGTTGCAAGAACGCGATGGTATCATTGCGGCGGCAACGGCTCTTCCGGTGGCAGACGGCAATTTAGCCGGAGCAGATTCTTTAGACGTGCGCGAAGGTTTCCGTCGTCGCGGTTTCGGTTTCTCGGCAAGTGTTCAATCGGCAACAGCAGTTACCGAAGCATTTGACGCGCCGACAGTCGGCGGTGGTGCAGCATCCGTTACTTCGGGCAACAATTTGCTCGAACCGAACGAATGCAACACGCTGAATGTTTTGCTTAACAACAATGCAGGCGTTGACGCAACCGGAATCAGCGCGGTTCTTTCGACCACGACTCCGGGCATCACAGTTACACAACCGAATTCAGCTTATGCGAATATGACAGCCGGTCAACAAGGCGTTGCCAACACGACTCCGTATCAGGTTTCGATTGACAACACCGTAGCTTGCTATACACAAGCGAGCTTTACGCTGACCGTAACATACGCTGGCGGCGGCGGCGGTTCGCCTTTAACCCATAACTTCTCGTTGCCGGTCGGAATTCCGGGCAATGCCTATACCTTTACGGCAGGCACGGGAACGATTCCCGCAGGTGGAACACTTGTCGCAGGCAGTCAAGCGGATGACGCTGCTGTTGCAGTTACGCTTCCGGCAGGTTGGGTATCTTCGATTTATGACGTTGCGGTTACATCCTTAAGCGCAAGCACCAACGGTATGCTTACCGCTAATGGCGCGGCGGCAACGACGTTCACGAATACCACACTTCCGGGTGCAGTAGGCGGCACAAGCCCGACGCTCTTCCCGCTTTGGGATGATATGGATATGGACGTTGCAGACTCCGGCGCAGGCGGCGGTATTTATACAAACACCACCGGAACTGCTCCGAATCGTCAATTCATCGTCGAGTGGAGAGGACAACACTTTGCTGAAACAGTGAACAACGTAATTACTATTAATTTCGCAGTAGTGTTAACGGAAGGAACAGGCAATATCAGATACATTTACACTTTGACGGGCATTGCTCCGAATGCAAACGGTGTCAGCGCAACGGTTGGCGTTCAACGTCAAGCAACCGGACCGTTCACGCTAGTTTCGTTCAATACGGCAACTGTTATGCCGGGAACGGATCAGACCGGAACACTTCCGGCGGGACAATGCACACCGGGAACGGGTGGATGTGTTCTGGTTCCTGACAATCCGCGTGCCGACTTTGACGGCGACGGTAAAACCGATCTTTCGGTCTTCCGTCCATCAGAAGGCAATTGGTATCTCCAACGCTCAACTGACGGCTTCGGCGTTATCAATTGGGGAATGATGACCGATACAACTGTTCCTGCTGACTATGACGGCGACGGTAAAGCTGATACGGCGATATTCCGTCCTGATGCTGATCCGGCAAATTCCGACTATCACGTTTTGAACAGTAACGGATTTACCTATACCGCAACGGCTTGGGGCGTTCCGGGAGACATTCCGGTTCAAGGCGACTACGACGGCGACGGCAAAGATGACAGAGTTGTTTTCCGTCCGTCAACCGGAGTTTGGTATATCCTGAACAGCGGCAACGGTT
Organism: uncultured Acidobacteriota bacterium; assembly: GCA_937863115.1. Classification (GTDB taxonomy): domain Bacteria; phylum Acidobacteriota; class Blastocatellia; order Pyrinomonadales; family Pyrinomonadaceae; genus CALMEH01. Next base: position 2,867 of record CALMEH010000376.1, on the reverse strand, counting down.
CAAATACGATTGAGCCTTTCGGTCTGCCGACAGATATTCCGCTTTCGATTGACAATGACGGCAACGGCAGAAACAATCTGGCAGTTTATCGTCCGTCTGAAAACACTTGGTATATCGCCAAACCGACCGGAACTCCGGCAACGAATTTCGATGCCTTCCCGTTTGGTGCAACCGGCGACCACCAAGTTCAAGCAGACTACGATGGCGACGCGAAAGACGACATTGCTGTCTTCCGTCCGTCAAACGGCACTTGGTATATTCTCCGAAGCACCAATGGAATGACTGACATCGTTCCGTTCGGCGCAATGGGCGATGTTCCGACTCCGGGCGACTATGACGGCGACGGCAAAGATGATGTAGCTGTTTATCGTGCCGGCACTTGGTATGTCAATCAATCAACCGCTGGTTTGCTCACGCAAAACTTCGGTATCGCAAGCGACATCCCGATTCCGGTCAGATACCTTCCGGGCGCAGCCGGTGGCGGTGGTGGTGGTGCAGTAACCGTTACTTATAGCGGTGCGGCAGTTGCTATTCCCGACAATATCCCGGCTGGCGTGAACATCAATCTTCCGGTAACGGGAGTCGGAACTGTTTCGGATTTGAATTTCAAATTCGATCCGCTTGTTCCGGCAAACTGTGACGGAACGGTAGGCGATGTTGATTGTGCGGTAAATCACTCTTGGGTTGGAGACTTAATTGTTAAAATTACTCCGCCCGATGGTTCGCCGACAGTAACAATCGTTGACCGTATCGGTGTTCCCGTTCCGTCAACGGTTGGTTGCAATAACAATAACTTCAGCCTTATCACGTTGAATGATGAAGGCGGACTTCCTGCAATTGAAACTCAAGGTAATCCTACGGGAACAACTTGTAATTCTGCACTCTTGTTCCCGTCAGGCAATTTCGCACCGAACAATCCGCTCAGCGCATTGGATGGTGAAAATGCTGATGGAACTTGGGTTATCAATGTTTCTGACAACGCCGGTGCCGACACAGGCAGCGTTCGCAGATTTTCATTTGAATTCAATTCAGGTAACTAGGCAAAAATTTGAGACTGTTTCGTAAGAAATAATCTCAAACAATGGATTAAAGGCGAAGCTAAAATTTTAGCTTCGCCTTTTTTATTGACTTTCGCGCCGTGAAAGAATATCTTCAAATTTAGCCACAATTACTTAAACTATTCAAAGGCACAAGCCGTCTTAATAGTTACTTCCTGAAATTGAAATTAAAAAACTGGAGTTTTAATAAAAATGCAAATCGTTACCGGAAAAGTATTTTTCGTCAAATTGTTCGTTATCTTCGTCGCCGTCGTCGTTGCCGCTTTCGGCTTTCAGAAATATTCGGCGAAATACGAAAAAGTCAGCGCATCGGTCAATGGTCCGAGCGCCTCGCACACGGGCGCACCGGGCGAGGCAAACTGTGTTTCGTGCCACGTTGATTTTCCTGTCAACAGCGGCACAGGCAGCGTTACATTAGCGGGCGTTCCCGCAAATTATCTGCCGAATCAGCAAGTTTCTTTGACCGTTACAACATCGCAAGCCGATGCAGTGATTTACGGTTTTCAGTTGACGGCAGTTGATTCGGAAGGAAAACGCATCGGAACTTACACACTTCCGGCGCAAAATCCGGCGCAGATGCAAACCGTCAACGGTATTGTCGGCGGAAATCAAAGAACTTACGTCGAACATACTTCGGACGGCGTGATTCCGCAAATGTTTGGCTCGAAATCTTGGACTTTTACTTGGAACGCGCCCGCGCAGAGAGGCGGAAAAGTTAGTTTCTATGTTGCCGGAAATTCCGCCAACAGCGACGGCTCGGCTTCGGGCGATTATATTTATACAACTTCAAAATCCGCACTTTCAGGTTCGGCAATTTCAAACTTCGATGCGGACGGCACATCGGATGTCGCGGCTTTCCGTCCTTCAAACGGCACTTGGTATGCGCTTAATTCGACCAACGGCGCGGCGCAAACTGTCCAATTCGGCGCAAACGGCGATAAAATCGTGCCGGGCGATTACGACGGCGACGGCAGATCCGATTTCGCTGTATTTCGTCCTTCGACCGGCGTTTGGAATGTCCAAAAAAGCACGGGCGGATTCATCATTTTGCAATTCGGCGTGAACGGGGACATTCCCGTTTCGGGCGATTACGACGGCGATTTGAAATCGGACATTGCTGTTTGGCGACCTTCGACCGGCGTTTGGTATATTTTCCGCTCGTCCAATTCGACATATGACATCCGCACATTCGGCATTTCAACCGACAAGACGGCGCAAGGCGATTTCGATGCCGATGGCAAAACCGACATCGCCGTTTTTCGTCCATCAAACGGCGTTTGGTATATTTGGAGAAGTTCGGACAATAATTTCAGCATTTTCGCCTTCGGCTTAAACGGCGACAAACCCGTGCAAGGCGATTTTGACGGCGACGGCAAAACCGATGCGGCAGTTTTCCGTCCGTCAAACGGCGTTTGGCATCTCTTGAGAAGCCGCGACGGTTACACTTCGCTTCAATTCGGAGTCGGCACGGACAAACCCGCGCCCGCAGATTTTGACGGCGACGGCAAAACCGACGTTGCCGTCTTCCGCGATGGCGTTTGGTATGCGCTCCGAAGCGCGAACAATAGCACACTCATCGTTCCCTTCGGCATCGCCGGCGATGTTCCCGTCTCCGCCGGATATATTGCGGAGTAAAGGGAAAAAGTAAAAAGTAAAAAGCAAAAAATTAAGAGTGTCTTGTATGCAAATTAACTTTTGAGCAAGACGCTTTTTTACTTTTTACTTTTTACTTTTTACTTTTTTTTTACTTTACCCAATTCCTCTGCCTTCGCCACTGCCCGGTGTCGGCGTTGGTATCGGAGTCGGCAC
>CALMEH010000375.1 GCA_937863115.1 uncultured Acidobacteriota bacterium | reverse complement strand
AAAAAAAAAAAATACCCCCCCTTTTTACTATAAAATCCCCCGCCAATATTTTTTTTATTCCCCCCCCCCCGGACAAATGCACCCGCCGTCAAACTTGTTAAAACCATCACCACCGCCAATAAAAAAGAACCAATTTGTATTTTCATTTTCATTCTCCTAAATTTTTAACGGGTCCGAAGTCCGCTAATTGTTTTTATGACAGAAATTCTATCACATTTTGCTGAATTCAAACAAAAAGAATTCATAAAATTAATTCTTCAAATTCAAAATGCCAAAATAAAAAAATGAAAATTAACATCAAACATTAAATTTATAGCCAAGACCGTGAACAGTTTGGATAAATTGCGGATGGCGCGGATTTTCTTCGAGTTTTTGACGAAGCCAAGCGACGTGAACATCAACCGTGCGCGTCGAAGGCATCGCGTCATAACCCCAAACTTCGTCTAATAATTTATCGCGTGAATGAAGTTCCCCACGATTTTCGATTAAGAATTGCAAGAGTTTAAATTCCATCGCAGAAAGTTCGATTTGTTGATTGTTTTTTTTAATTTCGGCACGTTTAAAATCAATCGAAATATCACCGAATTGAAACGATTCGGGCGAATTGTGGTTGATTTTTGATGAACGCCGAAGCAATGCTTCGATTCGCGCCAAGAGTTCGATAACTTCAAAAGGCTTCGTCAAATAATCATCTGCCCCTAGTTTCAATCCGAGAACCTTATCAAAAGTTTCGCCTTTCGCCGTCAACATTAAAATTGGGGTATTTATTGACTTCTGACGCAAATCACGACAAACATCGTAACCATTTTTCTTCGGGAGCATCACGTCTAAAATTATTAAATCAAAATTCTCCGACAAAGCCATTTGAAAACCGCTTTCACCATCCGCCGCCGATTTCACATCAAAACCTTCCGCCGTCAAACGGTCAGTTAAAGTCAAAATCAAACCTGCTTCGTCCTCAACTAATAAGATTTTCATAAAATGATTTACCACATAGAATCAATTGAAAACATAGATTTTGCTTTGTTTTATGTTTTCTATATTTCTATGTGGTTAAAATTATCGTGAACTTGCTTCCCTTTCCGATTTCACTTTCCGCCGAAATTTTTCCGTTGTGCGCTTCGACCGTTTCTTTTACCAAACTCAAACCCAAACCATTTCCGTGAATTTGTTCATCAACAACCAATTTGGCGCGAAAAAACGGCTCGAAAATATGTTTTAAATCAGATTTTTCAATACCGATTCCTTTATCCTCAACCGAAATTTGCATTTTTCCGTTGCCATTTTTCGCGGAGATTTTGATAAATTTCGTTTCGTTGGAATATTTTATCGAATTGATAATCAAATTTTGAAATGCCTGCCCGAGTGCGTTTTGGTCGGCTATAATGGGCGGCAAGTTTTCTTCGATTTCAGTTTCAACTGTAAAATCTTTCAACAAAGATTCGCATTCCAACAAAGCGTTTTCGATAATTTCCTTCACATCCAAAGACCGAAAATCGTATTTTTTCTTTCCTGAATTTGCGCCGGCAAAATCTAAAATTTGCTCGACCATTTTTGAGAGTTTTCGCCCTTCGCCCTTGATTAAATCGCCGTAACGCCAAACTTGCGTTTCTTCTTTTGCCACACCGTCCGCTAAGTTTTCACCGGCAGAATAAATCACGGCAAGCGGCGTGCGAAACTCGTGCGAAACTGACGAAACAAAATCAATCTGCTTTTGAGCAAACGCCCGCGCCCGTTGTGCCGAAAGCAAAATCAAAACTATGCTTATGCCTAAAAGCGACAAAATTCCGAACGAAATGCCGAGATTTTTGCGCCGCGTATTCGTGATAAATTGTTCGAGCGAACCTGCCGTATGTTGAACATTTAAAGTCCAAACCGCACTTTCGTCCAACAATTTGCCTTCAACAACTCTGACTCGCGGTTTGTCGTTGGTGGTAACAGTCATTTCAAAACGTGTGTTTGAATCATTTATCGTTGTCTGTTCCAATTTTTGGCTTTCCATTTTGCTGAAAACCATCGTTTTATTTCTTCCTTGTTCAATCGAATTTATTATTTCGCGGTTGGCAAAAAACATTAAATTATCGGGTGAAATCTCGAAAAGTTTGGCGTTTGCGTCTGTTGCCGTTAAATTTTCAGTTTGATAAATCGTTTGATTTTCTCGGTTCACAACCGCAAGCCGATAATTTGCACTGTCATTTGCTGAAAAATATTTTTTTACCAAATCGGGAAAGATTTGATTTTTAAAAACCAATTCGTCCAATTCGATAATTAATGTGCCGATTTTTGTCGGAATCTGTGAGCGTTGCCCGACAACATTTTCAGTTTGGGGCTTACGCACAAGAATTCTATCAAGTTTTTCAGTCATTTCACGCACCGGCATTAAGAGCGCGGGAACTTCTTCGGCAATCGGTCGGAGGCTTTCATCTTGTGATAGTTTTGGCTTTAATTTGTTCAGATTCTCTGTCCAATTGGCTGATTCAAACAATCTATTTTCCTTGTTAAATCGCAAAATCGCGCCGGATTCCGTTTCGACAAAATAAAACTCTTTAATCAATTCGGGATAAGTCGCCTTTTCCCGCCAAAAATCGTATCGTTCATTAAATTCACTCCAATTCTTCTCGCTGAAAACTTTACCGTCCACCAGAAAATTAAAATAAGCGTTCTGAATTTCGCGGTTAAACTCTTCAGCAAAACGCTGTGTGTCCATCTGCAAATTTCGCTGCAAACGCTCGCGCTCGCCGTCCGAAATTTGTCCGAGCCAAGCATATTGCAAATACGCCAAAACGCCCAAAAGCGTAAGCAAAACAGCTACTAAAATAATTGTAAAACGCGAACTTTTCATCACTTTTCCAATCGTATTATTAACTAACATCAAGCCGAATAACAACGGGCAAACGACAAATATCAACAGACAATCGAAAGATTTTACATTCTTAACATTTTCTTTGCGTTTTCTTAAAGACTTTGCCGAAAATGGCTGTAATACTAGAAAATGTCAGAAAGGAATTTTTTAACAGCTAATGAAAATATTATTTTTAATCACAATAATTTTTACCCTTGCTTTTTCGATTTCAGCGCAAACAACTGATTTGTCTGCGCTTTCAAAAAGCGAAGGCGGAAAGCGTGTGTTGGCTTACTTCGCCGCTTTTAATTCGGGTGATGAACAGAAATTAAAAAATTTCTTTTTGGAAAACCTCACCGCTGAATCAATAAAACAAAGACCTGTCGAACCGCGTTTAGAGTTTCATCGTCAAGTCAGAAATGATTTTCAAACTTTTGAAATCAGAAAAATTATTTCGATGAACGAGACGGAAATTAAAGTTCTCGTGCAAGGAAAAACAGGCAGTTGGGCGGAATATTCATTCGGATTTGAAAAAGAGGCACCAAACAAATTGCTCGGCTGGCAAATTGAACAAACCGATGCGCCCGGAAACGAAGAAAAATCAAACAAGGCCATTGCGTTTCTCCCTACCAGGCGTTGAATTTATTTCAACAGTCGAAAAATATTTAAACGACCGATTTTCGGACAACTTATTTTCCGGCGTTGTGTTAATTGCCAAAGACGATAAACCTATATTTCACAGGGCTTACGGCTTTGCAAACCGCGAAACTAAAACGGCGAATAAAACGGACACGAAATTTAATCTCGGTTCGATAAATAAAATTTTTACGCGCATTGCCATCGGGCAATTAGTTGCAGCCGGAAAGGTTTCGTTTGACGACAAACTCGGAAAATTTCTGCCCGATTATCCGAACAAAGATGCGCGTGAAAAAGTTACGATTCGGCATCTTGTAACGATGAAATCCGGCATCGGTGATTTTTTCGGCGAAAAATTTATCGCAATGCCGAAAGCTAAGTTACGAAAAAACAGCGATTTTATTCCGCTTTTTGCTGATAAACCTTTGGCGTTTGAACCCGGAACGAATGAGCAATATTCAAACGGCGGTTATATTTTACTCGGCGCGATAATCGAAAAAATTTCGGGCAAAAATTACTACGATTACGTCCGCGAAAACATTTTCAAACCTGCCGGAATGATGAATACGGATTCGTTTGAAGCCGATAAATTGCCTGCAAATACGGCGAACGGTTACACAAAACGAAATCCGAAAAACGAATTGTTGAATAATGCGGATACGCGCCCGTTTCGCGGAAGCGCGGCGGGTGGCGGATATTCAAACGCCGAAGATTTATTGAAATTTTCTTCGGCTGTAAAAAGCGGGAAATTGATAATTCCCGATGACGACGGACAACCACGCAAAGGTTCTGGTTTAGGTAGCGCAGGCGGTTCGGACGGCATAAATGCTCTGCTTTTAATTAACGGGCAGACAAATTACACAATCATCGTTTTATCTAATTACGATCCGCCGAGTGCCGAAAAAGTCGGCGAGCAGATTCGTGATTGGACAAAACAAATCAAGGACTAATACACAATAAATAGGAGATAAAAAATATGAAAAAATTTACAGTTATGATACTTTGTGTTTCGACGTTTTTCGTCG
>CALMEH010000374.1 GCA_937863115.1 uncultured Acidobacteriota bacterium | reverse complement strand
CAAACGATTACCGTGAACAACACGGCGGCGGCAACAGGCTTTTCGGCAACTCAATATTACGCTTATGATTCGCTCAACCGCATCAAGATTGCCAGCGAAAATTTCACTCCAAACGGCGGCGCAATGTATAATTCGTGGAAGCAAACTTTCCAATACGACCGCTACGGAAACCGCCGATTTGATACGACAAACGGCAACACGACAACGCTTGAGCCGAATTGTCAGACGGCGATTTGCAACCCCGAAATCAACACCGCAAACAACCGACTCATCGGCACAACTTACGACACGGGCGGAAACACGGCAACGGACGCAAGCGGACAAACTTTTACCTACGACGCGGAAAACAAACAAATCAAAGTTCAAAACGGCGCAACAACAATCGGCGAATATTTCTATGACGGCGATGGGCGCAGAATTAAGAAAATAGTTCCAAACACAGGCGAAACAACTATCTTTGTGTATGACGCAAGTGGTAAACTGGTGGCGGAATATTCAACGATTATTGAGCCGCAAGCGACGGCAAAAATCAGCTATTTGACAAATGACCATCTTCAAAGCCCAAGAATTATCACCGACCAAAACGGCGCAGTTGTTTCGAGGCGAGATTTTATGCCGTTTGGTGAGGAAATCCAAAGGACAAATTATGGCAATGATAGTGTTCGGGAAAAGTTTGCGACTTATGAGCGAGATAATGAAACGAATTTGGATTTCGCTCAAGCGAGGATTTATAGCAAAAATCTTGGAAGATTTACGAGCGTTGACCCTTTAATGGCATCTGCAAGAGCAAGTAATCCTAAAACTTGGAATCGTTACACATACACTCTAAATAATCCATTAAAATATGTTGATTTTGATGGAATGGATGTAAATATTCTCGATGCCGAAGCAAGAAGATTAATGCTCTTAACTTTGCCTGAAAATATTCGAAAAAAAGTTGATGCAGCTATAGAAAAAGGCAAAGGCAATTTAGTCAAAGGTTCATTGGATAAAATCAAGAGTGACGATGAAAACTTTATGGCATTAAAGTTTTTAGTTAACGCTAAAGAGATAACCGAGGCGGCTACTTCAGCAACTGGTGAAAATGATTTTCCTTTTGCCGACATAACTCAACAAGAACAATATGAATCTGACATTCAAGATTATATGAAGAATTACAATGTTTCTCGTGAAGAGGCTGAAAAAAATATTTCTCTTCCAGAAAAACCAAATGACGTAAACTTCTATCGTGGACAAAATTATGTTCCAAAAGGATATGTTCCATATGGCGAAGAAGACGCTAAAATACCAATATCTCCAAGCGGAAATTTGCGTGCTGTTACTACTGATAGAACTGGAAGAGGAGCTTCAATTTCCGAAGAAAATGCTGTTATTACATTTGCTCATGAATTATATGGACATGCTTATTATTTCAGACAGGGAAATAAAACTTGGTATGGTCACGGCAAGGTAATCACTGATATTGAGGATAGAACCAGAAAAAATTATAGAAATACTGAGCAAAAGAAAAATAATCCTGTAAATCTGAAACCTAATCAATAAGGAGTAATTTATGATATATATAAAAAATGTTTTGAAAATATTTCCATTTTTTCTGATTATTATATTTGGTGTAAGTTTTCTTATATATTCTCAGAAAAAAATAAATTCACAATCTGATAAAGAAATTCCCGTGCAAACTACGGTAACTTATTGCAGTTTATATCTTTCGGACAAATGGAAATTGGGCAATTTGTCGTTTAATTCTTTGTATTCATTTTCCATTAATAATAAAGGTGAAATTATTAATATAAAAAAGATACGGGATAATTTTATTGGAGAAGACTCTGTTAAGTCTTGTCTTGAAAAATGGAAATTTTTAGGCTTTCCAGAAAATTCACAATTTTCTGTCTATTTTGTATGGCAACATGGTAAAGGTTGGGTGCGCCAAGAAATTAAAGGCAAAGGTTTTACACAAGTAATGACGTTAGAAAACGCTGAAGTTGAATTAATTGTAAACCCACAAAACACAGAGAAACCTTAACGTCGATGGTGAAGTTCCCGCCAATTTGGGAATATCAAACATCAAATCAGCACGGCAAACAACCGACTCATCGGCACAACTTACGACAACGGCGGAAACACGACAACGGATGCAAGCGGGCGAACTTTCATTTACGACGGTGAAAACAAACAAACCAAAGTCCAAAACGGCGCAACTGTGGTTGGTGAATATTCTTACGATGGCGACGGCAAGCGCATCAAGAAAATAGTTCCAAGCACAGGCGAAATAACTATCTTTGTCTATGACGCAAGTGGTAAAATGGTCGCGGAATATTCGACAATCGTTGAACCACAAGCAACGGCGAAAATCAGCTATTTGACAAATGACCATCTGCAAAGCCCGCGAATCATCACCGACCAAAACGGCGCGGTAGTTTCAAGACGAGACTTTCTCCCATTCGGGGAAGAGATTCAAAGAACGAACTACGGCAATGACAATGTTCGGGAGAAATTTGCAACGTATGAGCGAGATGGTGAAATTGATTTAGATTTTGCACAAGCAAGAATGTATTCGGCGACTCTAGGCAGATTTACAGGTTGCGACCCGATTTACATAAGTAAAGAACATACAGTAAATCCGCAAAGATGGAATTTATATGTTTATGTAGTCAATAATCCAATGGTTCATACTGACCCAGATGGAAAAAAGCCTAAGCGAATTATTGATGTTTATATTGCTTATGAAACTTATACAAAAGAGCAAATAAAACAATTACAAAGGGATCTTCGAAAACTGGTTAACAACAAAAAGGTAACAATAAATGTTTATGGCTGGGATCAAACTACAGCTGATAATGTTGCCCAATCCCTGCGATCAAAAGGCAGAACTGTAATTTTCGCGGGGCATATAGATGGACTTGATGCAGGAGAAACTGGTGAACTTCGATCTAATGGAAAACCAAAAACCGCAACTTACTCGGTCATCTTAAATAATGGGGCATTATTAAGGGCAGACGGGATTTACATTGATACCGGTCGCAATGATGGGAGTCGACAGATAGTCAACAGTGAACCAATAAAAGCGGAAAACGTATTTATATTTAGTTGTGGATTACATCCTAATGCAGCGTCCTTATTTGGCAAGCGAATGCAAGAAGGCGGCACTTTCGTATATTCTGATGGAGGAGATGATACAGGTCTTGAAGCAGATATAACAGTTTATTTTGCGGGTTGGGCGGCAGCTTTGATCGGAAATAATGCAACCGCACAACAAGCCGCAGATATTATACAGGAAGTTAGCGATTCATATGAGGCACAGGGAGTGCCATTGCAAAATGGCGACAACATTGTGGCTTGTGACAGCAACGGAAGTTGTGAACAGAAAAAGCATAAATTAAAGCCAAAGAAATGAGAATAATTTAAGCAATATGAATAATTTATGAAGGTGAAGTTATGATAGCTAGGAATAGATTCATAAAATTTATGGGGACGATATTTTTCTTCTTATTTGGCATTAGTTGTCAGCAGAAGATTTATCATAATCAAACAAATATTGAGCAACCTTTGATAGTCGAGAATAAAATAATTGTTGAGAATAAAAATCATAATATTCCCCCAATTACCAAAGACGATGATAATTCAAAGGCACTAATTAATAAAGATGGCTGGAAATTACCGTCCATATCATTGTTCACTAAACAATCAGAGAAAACTTTACAGATAAAAAAAAATAAGTCTCAAATAAAGATTAAGCAAATTGAATATCAACCAAATGAAGATGTAATCCAAATCGCTGATGGTAACACAGCTAAGTATGCTTCTCGGATTCCAGACATTGAAGATAAATCTTGGCTTATTCGTTATATGAAAGTATTTTCAGTCAAAGAAAAAACTTTTTGTTATTTGATGCGAGGAGATTGGGTTATAACTGACCAAAACGGAAAAATAAAAGCCCGTGCCGCAATGACTATTGTCCTTGTTTACATTGATACTGATGGGGACGGAGTTTTTGAAACATTTAGATATGGCTCTTCGGAGTTGCCACCAATACCAGAATGGGTTGCAAAGATGTATTTAACTGAGTGAAAAAATCTCAAAAACACAAAATGTGGAAACATTCACGAAAAGCAAACTGACGAAAATTACCAGCGCGATTTCATCAACCGAATACACGAACTTTGACGGACTCGGCAGACTTTCGACACATCAGCAAACAACGGACGGAAATGTTTACACGACCGCGTATGTGTATAATCTGTCGGGCGCAATGCTCGAAGAAACTTATCCATCGGGGCGCGTGGTGAAAAACACGCTCGACCAAGACGGAGATTTGAGCCAAGTTCAAAGCAAAAAGGCAAACGATACTTTCAAGAATTACGCGAACAGTTTCAACTACACGGCTTCGGGCGCGGTTTCAAGTTTGAGATTGGGAAACGGACGGTGGGAAAACACCACATTCAACAACCGTCTGCAACCAACGCAAATCGGACTCGGAACGAGCGCAACAAATCAAAGTTTGC
>CALMEH010000373.1 GCA_937863115.1 uncultured Acidobacteriota bacterium | reverse complement strand
CCTCGGCTTCACGGCTGATGGCGATCCGGACAATGGTCTTTTGGCAACTGACCGCCCGCACGTTTTCAAAGCCTACGGCGGCTATGGATTTGACTGGATGGGTAGCGCGACCAATCGCACCACCGTTTCAGCCTTTACCTCGATTCAATCGGGAACGCCGTTGACCACCATCTATAATCTTTATGGGCTGGGAACAACCATTCTGAATGGACGTGGTGATTTAGGACGCACTGAAAGATTCACCGAAACTGATTTCTCGGTTAATCATCGCTACAAATTCGGACGCGACAATCGTTTCACACTTGAAGGTTCATTAGACATCTTCAATTTGTTCAACGAAAGTAACGTTCTTGGAGCGCAAACGAACATCAGCGCAACTAACTTCTCAGCTGCAACACTGTCAACTGCAGCAGCAGGTTGCACGACCTGTGGAAGTGAAGCAGCTGTTTTCCAAACCATTTTCAATGGTCCTGGAATTCGCACGTTTGTTAACAATTATTTGACTGCACAAGGCACCGGCACTGCTGGAAGATTGAACAGCTATAGTTTGGCAAATAACTTCCAAGGTCCGCGCACTGTCCGTTTTGGATTCAAATTATTCTTCTAAATTTTAATTCTAAGAGGAACTTATATAGCCTGTTCGATTTATTCGGACAGGCTTTTTTTTACGCGGAATTTTTGGGATCAGACCTTATTAAGATTGATAATCTCGACACGCGATTCGGCTTCGTCAAGAAATTCTTCGATGTCGTTTTCGATTTTTTGCTCGGTTAGGAATTGATTTATTTCGGCACGTTTTTCACTCAAGGAAGGCATTAAAAGACCGGGATTTCGGCGGCGGAAATCGGGCGCGAAAACTTCGCGGTAATATTTTTCTTCGTCTTCCGCCGTGATGACGACGAACGAACGAAAACGAAAATCAATATATTTTTTGATGGCGACGCGTTGGCGCATCATCGCTTGAAAATTTTCGTCCTTGACCGAATCGAATCCGACGATTCGCAAACGGCGTTCAAATTCGGCAGTTGAAGGAAAAATATTCAGCACATCCTGAATTTCTTGCCCGACTTCTTCATCTTTCACATCACGCGGCAATCTTTGGGCTTCGAGAGCGAAAAGTCTCTGGTTGGTAATAAGTTGTAAAGCGCGGTTCAAATCATCCGAATTCGGCGGTGTAAGCGGCACACCCGGCTGAAGCGCAAGTGTCCAAAGCAAATCCGAATAGGTAATCAATTCTGTCCGCACACCGTCGCTGATAACTGTAATAGTTTTATCAACCGTTTCCTGTGCGGTTGCGTGTGTTGGAAAACAAATGGGTAAAAACCATAAAATACTTAGTAGAACAAAAGTTTTGATGAGTTTTTTCATAATCTTTTTTGATTTTTGTATTTAATTTTCAAAGTGTCAAATTGAACATAAACAGTCATCGGAAAGAAATAAAAATATTGACAAACTGTTTAAAATCCTTTTTAATTAGATAGGAAGTGTTAAACTTTCAATTTTAAACTTTACGTCCCCTCTCAGATGACAAATTTGTCTGAATAGTTTGTTATTTCACAAGAGAGCAAAAATGTTATTCCCCAACCACATCAGTCACGACGCAGAAGCGTTTGCTTCAGCCGGAAAAATTTCTAATTCTTCGCACGAGTTAAAATTTATCACAGAACTCGGTCGCAGTCTTCTTTTTACGGTTCATCCGAAAAAGACGGTTACGCGAGTTGCCGAAGCAATACAAAAGCAGACGGGCGCGGAAATTTGCGCGGTCATCGCCGAACTCGAACATATAGGTTTGGTGAGCTGTTGTTTCGCGTCTGAAAATCGTCAAGAAGATTTTATTGATAAAGAAAAATTCAAAAAATGGCTCGAATTTATGCCGCCCCAGGTTTCATTTTTAAATGAAACCGAAAAGAATTTCTTCTTAAAAAGTAAAACTCACGCACTCGAATATGTAGCACCGCTTCACATCAATGGCGAAGTCAAAGGGGCAATGATTGTCGGTTTTGCGGAAAAAGAAGAATGCACCGAATCGGCGCAGAGAGTTATTGACGCGGCAACACAGATAACAGCCATGTCCGTAAATCTTTCAGCGCATTATGAAGCCGCGATTGATACCTCGATTCACGAAGCAAAGGAAGAACACCGCAAATTTACCGAGTCAATTTTAGATGCGCTTCCTGTTTCGCTTTATGTTATTGACCGTGATTACCGAATTGTAACTTGGAATCGGCATCGGGAAATCGGCACGCAGGGAATTCGGCGTGATTCGGCTATCGGGCGAAATGTTTTTCAAGTCCTTTCAAAGTATCCGCAAGGTCGTCTAAAACAGGAATTTGAACGTGCTTTTCAAACCGGAAAAATCGAACGCATCGAACAAAGCACGGTTGACGATGACGGTTCGACAAAACATTGGCTTGTCAGCAAAATTCCGATGCGAAGCAGTGAAACAGGCGAAATTACGCACGTAATTACTGTGGGCGAAGACGTAACGATGCGCGTTGAAGCGATTCACGCTGTCGGACGCGCCGAAAAGCTCGCGGCAATAGGAAGATTGGCGGCAGGCGTAGTTCACGAAATAAACAATCCGTTAGCAACAATTTCCGCTTGCGCCGAATCGTTGGAATCTCGCGCACTCGAAGGCATTTTCGGAGAATCTGAAGAAGCAGAAGATTTGCACGAATATCTTGGATTGATTCGGAGCGAAGCCTTTCGCTGTAAATCAATCACCAACGGTTTGCTTGATTTCAGCCGAATGCGGACGGGTAATCGTTTTCCACTTGATATTGCCGAAATTCTCAAATCTTCGGCGCGGCTTATCGTCCATCAAAACCGCGGCGGCAACATAAATATAGAATTTGACATTAACGAAAATCTACCGCAACCGCTTGCCGACGGCGGACAAATTCAACAAGCCGTAATTGCGCTTGCGACAAACGCGATTGATGCAATGACAGACGGCGGAACTTTGACGTTTCGCGCCTTTACACAATCAAACCGCGTCGTTATCGAAGTCCAAGACACGGGCATCGGCATCGCGCCGGAAAATATGTCGAAAATTTTCGAGCCTTTCTTTACGACCAAAGAAGTCGGCAAAGGAACAGGCTTAGGTCTCGCCGTTTGCTACGGCATTATCACGGAAAATGGCGGAAAACTTTCAGTTCGCTCAAATGTCGGCGTTGGCACGACATTTACAATTTTCCTTCCCAATAAAAATAGTTAAAAACACGCTAAGCGTGGACTCTAAACAAAATATATGGCGAAACTCTTGGTAGTTGATGATGAAAGTAATTTGCGATTGGTCGTTCAGAAAGAACTATCGCGGCAAGGACACGAAGTTGAAACAGCTTCGGACGGCGAAACGGCTTGGACGTTGCTTGAAGAAACCGATTTCGACGTGCTTTTGTGCGATATAAATATGCCGCGTCTTGATGGCATCGGACTTCTTCGGCGTTTGCGCGAAAAATCGCAAAATCCGCCCGAAGTGATTATGCTTACGGGACAAGCAACCGTCGAATCGGCAATCGAAGCAATGAAGCTCGGCGCATATGATTACCTCACAAAACCTTATCGCATCGTCGAACTCGCCGCGTTGGTTCAGCAAGCGTCTGAAAAACAGCGTCTGAAAATTGATAATCAGAGGCTTCGCGCCCAAATTGAGCGGACTCACAAATCTATGCCCGACATCGTTGCCGAATCGCCGCAGATGAAGGAAGTTTTGCGCCTTGTTCAGAGAGTTGCCGCATCGGACACATCGGTTTTAATCACCGGCGAGTCCGGCACAGGGAAAGAATTGATTGCTCAAGCCTTACATCGTTTAGGAAAACGCGATGGCAAAACTTTCGTTGATTTGAACTGTGCCGCACTGCAAGATAATCTGCTCGAATCAGAGCTTTTCGGACACGAAGCCGGTTCATTTTCAGGTGCGAGAAACCGTAAACTCGGGCTTTTCGAGATTGCCGACGGCGGCACACTTTTTCTCGACGAAGTTATGGAAATGCCTGCACAACTTCAATCAAAACTTCTTCGCGCACTCGAAACGCGGGCGTTTTTCCGCGTTGGCGGCGTGAAAAAAGTCGAAGTTGACGTGCGTCTGGTTGCCGCAACAAACCGAAACCCGAAAAAAGCCGTGAACGATGGGATTTTCCGCGCCGATTTGCTGTATCGCATCAACAGTTTTGAAATTCATTTGCCGCCTCTGCGTGAACGCCGTGAGGACATCGAACCGTTGGCACGGTATATTTTGCAGAAAATCGCGGGTGCAAATGCGCCCGAACTCGCGCCGCAAGCCCTTGACGCACTCGTTTCGTATAGTTGGATGGGAAACGTCCGCCAACTCCGAAATTGTTTGGAACGTGCTATTTTATTGGCTGATAACGGCAGAATCACGACCAAAGAATTACCGCCGGAAGTCGTCTATAAAACAAATGAACCGATGGTTTCCGTAAGCTACAACGCGCCTTCGGAAAATTTCACGAATTCTTTCAACAATTCAACACCGACTGCGCTTCGGGAAATGGAACGTCAACAAATCTTAAACGCGCTCGAACAAACCGGTTGGCATCGCGGAAGAACCGCCGAACTTCTCGGCATTTCTTCTTCAACGCTTTATCGCCGTCTGCGCGAATATGAATTGGAAACGCGATAAGAAACATATTGTTATGAAAAATCTGAAAACATTGCTTTTGATTTTATTCGTTTTGGCTTCGACACAAACGGCTTTTTCGCAATTAAAATATGGCGGACGAGCTGTTGAAGTCGTTGACGGAAAAACGATTGTCATCGAAACGCCGACTCGTAACCGCGTTACGATTGTTTTGCAGTTTATCGAAATCCCTGAAGCCGAACAGCCGCTTTATCAAACCGTCAAAGAGCATCTGCAAGCGATGGTTTTGGATAAAAATGTCGAATATTTGCCGCGTGGTTTGACACAAAAAAAAGCCATCGGACAAGTTTTTCTGAACAAAGTTGACCTTAGCCAACAGCTTTTGCGTGATGGTGCGGCGTGGTATTCTCTGCCCGAAAAAGACAGCCAAGAAGCCGGTGAAAGAGAATTTTATCAACTAAACGAAGGACAAGCCAAGCTCGAAAAACGCGGCGTTTGGAGCATCGAAAGCCTAAAACCGGCGTGGGAATTTCGCGCCGAAAAAGAAGAAATAAAAAAACAACAAGAACGCGCCAAACTCGAAGAAATCGCCGCGCAAAACAAACCTACCGAAACCGCACAAACCGTCCGCAAACCGACACAACAAAGCCAAACCGGAACAGGTTTCGGTTTGGATATGTGGTCAAAAGTCAATAATTCCGAATCTACTAATAAAACAACCGTCAACGGCGGTTTGCTCACGGGAAGAGTGCCGAATTACGGGTTCAATTATGTAATGACTTCGGGAAATTTTCTGGACTTGACCAATGGAAACGAAAAAAGAAAAACCGAAAGCCGCTCGATTTTCGTCTATCCGGCAGAACAAAAACGCGGCGATGCCGGTTATGTCATCGGCTTTCTCATCGAATCGGAAAAATATACATTCACCGATTCAAACTCGCTCATTATCACGGCAGATGGACAAAAAATCCAATTCGGCAAAGCCTATCGCATTCATGGCTCGCTTCCGTTTTCCGTCCAAGAACTTCTGCTCTATCAAGTCAGCAGTGCAAATCTGACAAAAATCTCAAATGCCCAAAATGTAAAAATATCCATCGGGAAATTCTCCGGTGAACTCGGCAAAGATTATCGGGAGTTGATAAAAAATCTGCTGACCGTTACGAAATAGAAACTATTCGACCAATTCAAATTGCACGAATTGCGTCGCGGTTTTGTGTTTTTCTTTGGCATTGCTGTCGGTAATAATAATTTGCAAGATGTAATCGCCGGCGGGCATTTCGCCACCTAGACTAATTGCGCCGGCGGCTTTAATTCTTAATAAATCTGTTTGCCCGTCAAATTCGACGGGCGTTTTTTTGCCTTCAAGAATAAGTTTACCATCTTGGAAAATACGGATTTGGGAAGTTAAATTCGGTTTTTTCAATGTCTCGGATTTGGCGTTATAAATTTCGTAAGCATAACGCAAAATCGTGCCGCGTTTGAATTTTCGCAGAGATGTATCATTCATCGGGTTGGTCGTTAAATCGTTCGCCGAAATATTGTCGGCGGCTTCCCATTGCTTGCGTGTGAGATTTTCAAGAACGATGCCGGAAAGATTTAATCGTTCTTTTTTGATGTCAGGAATTTCGATGAATTGATTTGCCGAGCCGAGTTTTTCGCCGTTTGCGTCGCGGATGGCGATGCGAAGCTGATATGCGCCCGCTTTTTTCATCGGAAAAGTGAAATAATATACGATTCCATCGCGCAGGATATTCGGGAAATTTTCTTTTTTGATTTTGAGAGCGTGAACTTTGCCAAGTTGGTCAACGATTTGACCTGTATCGTTAAAACTTGCCGTGAAAATTTCGAGAACGCCGCTTTTATCGCCATTGGGTTCATCGGTAAATTTTATGTCTTGCGTGTTTACGTGAACCAAAAAACGCGCAAACGAACCATCTTTGTTGTTGCCGTAAAGCGCATTGAGCCGCACGGAAATATCATTTTTGCCGAAAGGCGAAATCAAGGCTTCGACAATTTGCTGTGCCGGAGTTTTAGTTGTCGCCGTGGCTTTTTCAGCAAGTTTTTCTTCCGCCGTGTTAAAAAAACCGCTTCGGTAGCGCGCCTTTAAATCCGTGCGTTTAACCCTTATTTCGAGTTTGTTAAAACGTCTCTGCGTTGCATCGAATGTTTCGTCATCAGGCTGATAACCGATAAGATAATAGCTTTGATCTTCGAGAATTTTGCCGACGGATTTGTTCAAATCGTTGTTGTTAATCGCGGCAAAACCGCCTGTTTCCTGTGATAAAAGAAACAAACCTTCCTGCGTGTTAAAAAGCAATTCGCCGCGCGAAGAAATTGTTCTTTGAAGTGTGCCGCCGCTAATATTCGGCGGATTATCTTCCGCAGTCAAATTCGTCGTAAGCAGACCGCGTGCGTCAACCGCATAAAAGACGACCGAAGCACGATTTGCCGCATCAACCAAACGGCGCAGTGAATCCAGCACAGTTGTCGCTTCGACTGTGCCACCTGACGGACGCGAAAAAACTTCAAAACCATCGGAAAAAAGTATCACCGATTTGCGTCCGGGTAAGTCTTTCATTCCGCTGACAATATATTGAAGCGCACCGAGCGTTGCATTCGCAAAAGATTCGGAACGGAAACTTTCATCGGTTGGGACATTTTCGGTTGCCCCCGATTCTGTTTCGCTGCTTTCTTCTTCACTTTCAATGGGCGAAGCTCCGCCGATTGGTGCAAATGCGCCAATGCCGCCGCGCCCTTGCGGATTCCATTTAACTCTCTCAATCGCGGCATAAAGCAAGCGTTTATC
>CALMEH010000372.1 GCA_937863115.1 uncultured Acidobacteriota bacterium | reverse complement strand
TTGAATTTTCGTCCGCGCCCAGTCTTTCGAGTGCGTCCAACGCGCCTTCGGTCAATTTCGCCGTCAAAAATGAATTCCAACGCGATTCGACAATCGCAAAACGAAACCCCTGCGCCGTTAATTGTCCTTGATGCACTTTCGGTTGCAAATTTACTCTCCTTTTTCGCGGAAAGTCCGCTAACTTTTAGTATAGAGAACGCTTTGCCCGATTGACAAGCGTATTTTCAAAAAAGACGAGGAGCAAGAGAGAAAAAGAGAAAGCGAGAGAAAGAAAAAAAATCTATTAATCTCTTCTCCCATTCTCCTCTTCTCCACTTCTTTCCGCTTCGCCTGTGATTTCAGCAAATGAAATCTCGCGTTTGATAATTAAAAGCAAGCCCATCGCCGTCCAAAATAAAATTCGCCCTTTGCGGATAATTGCCAATGTAATGCCGATTCCCGCCCCGATGGCGAGCGTTTCGGTAACAAATTGCGCTCCGGCTTCGTCAACGCCGATAACGAATGGAATCAGTTTGAAAACGATTGTAATTAAACGACTTACCGATTCAAGTAAAAATGCCGTCGAAATCGGTTGAATTATCTCGCTCAGACGCGACAAAATAAACCAAACTTCTACAATTCCCAGCAGATGATACAGAACCTGACAAAGAAAAATCGGGAAAAATCTGTTTGGATGTTTGCGGTAAAAGCCGTAAATAAAATCTTCAAAAAGTCGAACTTGCTTGCGTCCGTCTTCCAAAATTCCGGTTAAATAACCTTTTTGATAGATTTTTTCACAAATCGAACTCGCAAAACGCCATTGCCGCAGAACCATCAAAATTCCGAGAATAAGCAGAAAAATCAATACGCCGATAACAATATCAATTCCCAATACCCAATTTGCATCGAGTTCAAAAGTCCGCAAAAAAGCAACCGCGCCGAAAATTATAAATGTTGCAGTTATAAACGAATAAAACAGATTTTCCGTCGCAACGGAAGATAGTCCGACAACTAACGGCACGCGATTTCTGACTGCAACAGCTTTCGCCGTTCCGCTTACCAAAATTCCCAAAGGCAACAGCGAACTCATTGCTTCGCCGATAATTACCGCCGGAATAGTATCTTTCAAACCGAGTTGATATGGCGCGGAAACTGATAATTTCCAAGCAAAAGCCCGCAAAACGATTCGCAGAAAAAAAATAAAAACGATTATCGCAAAACCGCCGAAACCGATTTTTGAAATGCCCTCCAAAATTGTCGAAATGCCGACCGAATGAACCAAATACGCAAAAAGCCCAATTCCAAACGCAGTCAAAACCGCGCCGATTATTTTCAAACGGTTGA
Source organism: uncultured Acidobacteriota bacterium (assembly GCA_937863115.1). GTDB lineage: Bacteria > Acidobacteriota > Blastocatellia > Pyrinomonadales > Pyrinomonadaceae > CALMEH01. The sequence continues at coordinate 6,077 of CALMEH010000372.1, read as the reverse complement.
GATGTTTCTTTTTTGAATGCGATTTTGGGGGATTGGAATTTGGAATTTTGATTTCTGAACTCACTTCTCTTTGCCTTTTCGCTGATGCGCCTATTATGATGTTATTTTATTTACTATTTTAAAACAAAAGGAAATTTTAATATGAACGGAACAGCTTTGGGACAAGAAAATTTGGCAACGGCTTTAACGACTTTATCGGAAGAAGAAGAATTATTTCGCGCAAGTGTGCGTGAATTTGCGGAAGGCGAAGTTCGCCCGCGTGTCGAACAGATGGAACACGCCTCGAAATTGGACGGCGAATTGATCAAACAATGTTTTGAACTTGGGCTTATGGCAATCGAATCGCCCGAAGAATATGGCGGCGCAGGTTCGACCATTTTTAACGCAATTTTGGCAATCGAAGAATTGGCGCGGGTTGATGCCAGCGTGTCGGTTTTTGTTGACGTTCATAACACGCTCGTAACCAATGCGTTTATGAAATGGGGCAGCGAAGATTTGAAGAAAAAATATCTGACGCAAATGGCGACGGGCAAAGTCGGCGCGTATGCACTTTCGGAAGCATCGAGCGGTTCGGACGCTTTTGCACTCAAAACGAAAGCCGCCGACAAAGGCGATTATTGGGAATTAAACGGTCAAAAACTCTGGATTACAAACGGCAACGAAGCCGAAATTTTCATCGTCTTTGCAACGATTGACGCTGAAAAAGGTTACAAAGGTATCACGGCTTTTATCGTCGAAAAAAGTTTTGAAGGTTTTTCCGTCGGCAAAAAAGAAGATAAATTAGGCATCCGCGCTTCAAGCACGACCGAATTGATTTTCGATAATTGCAAAGTTCCGAAGGAAAATGTCCTCGGCGAAGTCGGCAAAGGTTATAAAGTTTCGATCGAAACGCTCAACGAAGGCAGAATCGGCATCGCCGCGCAAATGCTCGGAATTGCGCAAGGTGCGTATGAAGCCGCGCTCGCTTACACACAAGAACGCGAACAATTCGGACAATCAATCAACAATTTCCAAGCCGTCCAATTTCAACTAGCAGAAATGGCAGTCGAAATCGAAGCCGCTAGGTTGTTGACCTACAACGCCGCACGTTTGAAGGACGCAGGCAAATCTTTCTTAAAAGAAGCCGCAATTGCCAAACTTTACACTTCGCGTGTTGCCGAAAAAGTTTCGTCAAAAGCGATTGAATTATACGGTGGTTACGGATATGTAAAAGATTATCCCGTCGAAAAATTCTGGCGCGACTCGAAAATCGGCGCAATCTACGAAGGCACAAGCAATATGCAGCTTCAAACGATTGCGAAACTGATTATGAGCGGAAAATAAATCTTGAAAATCAGCAATTATTAAGCAATAATAATTGCTGATTTTTATTTTAGAGGTTGGTTATGAAAAAATTATCAGCAATTCTTGTCATTTTGTTGTTCTTTTCTTTGGGAATATTTGCTCAAAAACCCGAATCGCACAAAACAGTTAAAGAAAACGGCTGGAATTTGACTTCAATTCAAAAACTATTTGATGAAAACTCTGAATTTATCATCCGAAAGCAAATGTTTTATACCGAAACCCGCGATATTGAGGTTGATATTTGTTCTCTAAAAATCAGTCAAAAAGTTGCGTTTGATTATAAGGATTTTTTTACCGAAGAAAAAATTGCCAGTTGGGACGGTAGTATAACGCCTTACATTTCCGGCGTGAACCGATTTTCAGTTGGCGAAAAAATTTTTGCGTATGAAGTCCGCTTTAAATTTGAGGCGACTTATAATGGTGTTACCGAACATTTACTTTGTTCTAATATCGGGACATTTGTTGACGAAAATGGCGACGGGAAATTTGAAACGGAGTATTTTCAACTTGAAAGCGTGCCGGATTGGGTTGCAAATCGTGTAAACACAATTCCAAAAATCAAACAATAAAACCGCAAAAGGTTAATTTTAACGAGTTTCGGGCGCGTGTTGTGATTCGTGAAGCTGGTCTTTGACGGAATTTGTTGTCGGTTTTTTGTTAGCTGAATTTGAAACGCCTTGCTCGATTTCTTTTTGCACGGCGTTTAAATCGTTCAGGTGCTTGTTGTTCGGTTCTTTTATCTGATTCGTAATTTTTTGAATCATCGTATTTTGATTGGCGTTAATGTTCGTGTTTTTATTGGCGATGTTTGTATTTTCCGCGCTTGAACACGCGGGCAAAGCAACCTAAACAAGCGTTATTAAAATCATTTTTTTCATAAATTATTTCTCCACTAAAACTAAAAATGCCTTTATTCCCTGCGCTTCGATGATTTTCGGTTCATTGATTTTATAACCTTTGACCGCAAAATTTCTGAGCGGCGGTTCTTTTTCCTGCCAATCTTTGGCTTGAAAAGCAATATAAAATTTATTGTCGGTGATTTCTTCGATTTTCGCGCTTTGCACGCCGTCAAAACCGCGTGGCAGAAAATATGCCGTGTCTTCTTTCAAACCGTCAATATTTTTTACGGTTAAGACCTTGAAATTATCGCTTTCGCGCAGTGCAAACCAAAAGTGATACGCCGATAAATCTTCAAAAACATAGATTTTGTTTGCTTGATTTTTATCCAGATTCTGTGCCAGGTTTTCCCACGCGCACCAGATAAATTTCGGTTGCGGCTTAACGATTTTTAACACAAAAGCGATTCCAATAAATACCATAATCGCGGAAACAAGCGCGATTTTAAGCGTTTTTATTTCGATGGTCTCGATGAAAAATGTAATTAAAATCGTCAACGGCGCAAAAACGATTATCAAATGCCGCGTTCCCCAGATTGATTGCGGCAAAATCCAACTTGCGACAAAAGCCAATAAACACGGCAGTTTGATGAAAATCAAAAGCAAAATAAAATCGCGCTTTGCCGTTTCGTCTTTTGATTTCCAATTAGTAATAAAAATAATTTGCAGGGCAACTATGACCAGCAAAATCGGCACGGAAATCAGATAATTCGACTGCCAATCAATGCTACTTGCCTGAAAATAAAACGGTTCGACCAAATCAAAGGCAAATTGAAAAATGGAAACAAGATTTGGTTTCGCCATCCAACCGATATTTTGCGCCAAGCCGGAATTCGTTTCCGAAACGCGAAACACCGTCCAAGCCCAAGGCGCAAAAACCGCCAAATTTATGCCGAACATTATCAAAATTTGTCCGATTTTTATTCTCTGCAAAACGCAAATCGCGGCAACTTCCGAAAGCACAACGAACCAGCCGAAATAATGCGTATGAACCAGGAAAATATTAACAACGGTAAGAATCCAAAAGCTCTTGCCCAAATCCAAATAACGCACAAAAAGCCACATCGAAAAAAGCGAAAGACACAGCAAAACACTATACATTCTTACTTCCTGCGCGTATTTGATCAAACAACCATTAACCGCAAAAATCAGTAAAGCAACCGCGATTGACGGATAACTTAACTTTAAACGACGGCAAAGCCGATAAAAAGGAATCAGCGCAAGACACGAGAAAAACACCGGAAAAGCGCGAAGCCAAAACAAACTTTCGCCGCCAACCGCAATCCAAAGTTTGAGCAAAACATAGAAAAACGGGGGATGAATCAAATCTTGCGCGACAAACCCAAATAAATCATTCCAAGAATGCGTCGCGGCGTGAACACTGAAAATCTCGTCAAACCACAAACACGAATCGGTCAAATCCCAAAATCTCAGCAAAACATAAATTAAGCCGATGGCAACGAGAATTATTTTCCAAGATTTTTCCGATAAAGTCATTGATTGAGAATGCGGAAACACGCACGAAGTAACTGGGTCTTGAGTTTTAATCACACTTACTTCGTGCGTGTTTCCGCAAAATATTTAACCGACAAATCCCGGTCTAACCGAACTCGGTTTGACTTCCCAAATCACCGCTATTTTTTCGATGGCGATGTAAGCAACGCGCTCTTGTTCGTCACGCAAATATAAAACGCCATCATTGACATCAACCACATCGCCGCGAACGGTCGCGCCCGCGCCACACGAAACGTCAATTTCTTTGCCCATTAATTGTTTCAAAAATTCTTCCATAATTTATATTTTATAACCGATTTTGATGTAATGCCGTGCGTCCGGCAATTGCCCACCGGCTTAATTTTTGTGATTCGGATTGCTGTTCGTCGGATATTGTTTTTGGATTTTTTGAAAATGCCAAAGCTGAAGCAATCAAAGCCATATCGCGTTCGGTTTCATCCATTTCAGTCTGCTTTTTGCGTTCGTTAAATCTCGAAATAAAACCCGTATCTAATTTACCTTCAATAAATTCGGCATCTTCGACGACTTCGCGGAAAAAAGGCAAAGTGGTTTTAATTCCGCCGACTTCGTATTCCTGCAAAGCGCGGCGCATTCTATCAATCGCTTCGGCTCTGTTTCTGCCGAAAACACAGAATTTTGAAATCATCGGATCATAATAAATCGAAATTTCAGAACCTTCATAAATTCCGCCGTCATCGCGCACGCCACTTCCCTGCGGCAAACGAAGGCGCGTAATTTTGCCCGGCGAAGGCAAGAAATTATTTTCCGGGTCTTCGGCATAAACACGGCATTCGATCGCGTGTCCGATTAATTTTATGTCGCCCTGTGTGAACGAAAGTTTTTCGCCCAAAGCAACGCAAATTTGTTCTCGAACCAAATCAATTCCCGTAACAAGTTCGGTTACAGGATGTTCGACTTGAAGGCGCGTGTTCATTTCCAAAAAATAAAACGATTTGTCCAAATCCGACACCAAAAATTCAACTGTTCCCGCGCCGACATAATTCACTGCTTTTGCAACCATCACGGCGCATTCGCCCATTTTTTGGCGCAAATTTTCATCATTTATCGGCGAAGGAGCTTCTTCGATAACTTTTTGATGACGACGCTGAATCGAACATTCGCGCTCGCCCAAATGAACGTGATTGCCGTGTTTATCTGAACAAATTTGAATCTCGATATGACGCGGACGAACAATTGCTTTTTCGACATAAACCGCGTCGTCGCCGAAACTTGCAGTTGCTTCTGATTGTGCGGCTTCGAGTGCGTTTTTCAAATCATTTTCGTTTTCGACCAGTCGCATTCCCTTTCCGCCGCCGCCTGCCGATGCTTTTAACATTACAGGATAACCGAAACTCGCTGCAATTTCACGCGCTTCTTCGTAGTTTTTTAAAGGCTCAGTCGTGCCGGGAACGACAGGAACATTTGCGGCAATCGCAATCTTTCTGGCAGAAATTTTTCCGCCCATCGCTTCCATAGCTTCGGGCGAAGGTCCGATAAATGTAATGTTTTGTTTGGTAACTTCGCGGACAAATTCCGAATTTTCAGACAAAAACCCATAACCCGGATGAATTGCTTCCGCGCCTGATTTTTTGGAGACTTCGATGATTTTTTCCCAGCGCAAATAACTCTCGGCAGACGGCGGCGCACCGATTAAATATGCTTCATCTGCCATTCGGACGTGCAAAGCATTTTTATCGGCTTCGGAATAAACCGCAACCGTTGCAATTTTCATCTCGCGGCAAGCGCGAATTACGCGGCAAGCGATTTCGCCCCGATTGGCGATTAGGATTTTCTTAAACATATCTAATCTAAAATAGAATTTCCGTGATTTCGCGGGTCGAAACGAACGCCGACTTTTGCGCCCGGAGCATACTTTAGCGGATTTTTTTTCTGCTCGTCGGTTAAAATCTCCGATGATTCGAAATCTACGCCTTGAATTTGGTAAAAGTAATAAACGATTTCTTCACCTGCGTCGGTTGTTTCGGTGTCAATGATTGTTCCGTCGCAAATTCTGCCTTTCGTCAGCAAGAATTCGCGGCGTTTTTCTGTTGAATTTTCTTCTTCTTTTTTTCGCCGAAAAATATCAAAAAGTCCCATTTTTTCTAATCCATAATCAAAGGCGGTTTGCCGTATTTGGCGCGTAAATCGTTGACGGCTGAAAGCACCATCGGACGCTGTATGAGTTTGGCTTCGAGCGGTCGTTTGCCCGGAATATCCATCATAATTAAACCCAAAAGAATCGTCGGAACGCCGGGTCCGGGCGTAAAAATCATAATTATACCGGCAATAATCAACAGAAATCCGATGATATTTTTTATGATT
>CALMEH010000371.1 GCA_937863115.1 uncultured Acidobacteriota bacterium | reverse complement strand
ACAAACTTTGTGCCGCCGAGCGTTTGTTTTTTTGCGGTTCCGCACTGAGTGTCGAAAAAGTTTGAAGCTCGCCGATTTTGAGCGCGAAAATCCTTTCGCTTGGGACGGCAAAATTCAGACTTTGACCTTCAGCCGCTTGCAAACTTGCGACACCGACGACTTGCCCGCGCATATTTACAACGGGCGAACCGCTTGATCCGGGCGAAATCGGCGCGGTGATTTGGATAATTTTTCCGTAACCCGGAATTTCGCGGACGGCGGAAACGATGCCGTTTGAAACCGAACCTTCGAGTCCGAACGGATTGCCGATAACGACGATTGATTCGCCTTCGAGCGGCGCAGATTGGACAATTTGCAACGGCGCGGCAAATTCCTTCGGCACATCAACTTGCAGTAAAGCCAAATCACCTTCGCCGTCAATCGCCAAAACGCCTTTTGCGCCGTATTTCGAGCCGTTCATCAGATGAATTTCGACGCGCGAAGATTTTTCGATAACGTGGCGATTAGTAATAATTCTATCGTTTGAAACAAAAAAACCGCTTCCCCGCGAAAGTGTATTGCCACGCGAATCGAAGGTTTCGATGGCAACTGCCGAAGGTTTGATGCGCTTGACTAATTGCGGCAAGAAATCCTGCGCCGTTACGCTCATCGAGAACGCAAAAAGCACAAATGCGAAAATTAAAATTTTGAAGAAACGGAATTTCATCAATTTGCAATCGAATTATAAAATTTTTCGGCGATTCTAACAAACTTCGGATGGAAAGAAGTAAAAAATCGTTGCAATCTATGTTTGGAGTCCACGTTTTAGTGTGCAACCGCCAGCGAAGCATCGCGGTTTTGGCGGTTGATAAACTTTAAAGATAATTAACGTCAAGCAAACGCTTTGCTTCGCTCGCGTTTGCGGCACGCTAAAGCGTGGACTCCAAACGGGAACGCGCAAATTTGGCAAGGTCGCAGAATGTTTTGATAAAAATCGCTTTCGGGAAAAGTTTGCGCGTTTGTTTATCGAAAAATGCTTTGCCGCCGAAGATAATTTTGGTGTTTGTTTTTTCGGCTTGCGGTGCGAAAATTTTATATTCGGCAGAGAATTTTTCGATGTTCCCGATAAAAGTTGCCGAGATGCAGAGAGCGTCGGGTTTGTGTTTTAAGATTTCTTTCAACAAACATTCGAACGGCGTATTTGCACCGAAATTCATCACTTCCCATCCTTCATTTTCCAAAACGACTTGCGCCAAAAATGTCGGAAGTTCGTGAAAATCGTTCTCGACAGCACAACACATTATTAATTTTTCTTTCGATTCGGGAACAGGAAGCGCGGCACGAAGTTTATGAATGGCGTTGCAAACTGTCCGCGTTGCCAGATGTTCTTCCGCCACAGACAATTCGCCCGCCGCCCAAAGTTCCCCAATTTCACGCATTGCCGGACAGATAAAATTGTCAAAAATCTGCGCCGGAGATTTTTTCTGTAAATGTTCGCCGATAATCAAATTTGCCGCGTCAGTTTCGCACGCATCCAAAAGCGAAATAAATAGTGGCGAAGCGGACGAATATTTATTATTTTGACGAAGCAGATTGATTTTTGTAAGTGAAGAATCGCTGTGAGTGCGTTTCAGACCGATGCTCGTTTTGCGCTGAAATTTTGCAACTTCTTCGGCAAGAAAACGCCGATGTCCGCCGTTTGTGCGTTCCGAATTGAGTAATCCCGCGTCTTCCCAACGCTTCACGGTCGCATCGCTCACGCGACACAAACGCGGCTCCTCTTTTGTTGTGAAGTATTTTAAGTTTGGCACAAATTTTATCTTACAAAATCAAACCGAATCGCTCAAAACCAAACTTAAACTTTGCGCTTTTTTCGGAAAAGATTAAAATTTATTTGAAAGGAAAATTTTTATGAAAATAGCAATCGGCGCAGACCACGCGGGCTTTGAAGTTAAAGAAAAAATCAAAAAACAACTCGAAGAAATGAATCTTGAAGTTACGGATTTAGGAACGAATTCGGGCGATTCGGTAGATTATCCCGATTACGGCGCGGCAGTCGGGCGCGAAGTTGCAAGCGGAAATGCAGACGAAGGAATAATCGTCTGCGGTTCGGGAATCGGCATTGCGATTGCGGCAAACAA
>CALMEH010000370.1 GCA_937863115.1 uncultured Acidobacteriota bacterium | reverse complement strand
TTTAGCGGACGAAATCAAAGGCGAAACAGAATTGCTCGATGCTTTTAATCTTTCAGACGAAGATATTTCTGCCATCAAATCATTTCTCGCCCTACCTTTGCGACAATCAACTCATCCCGCCGCTCTGTTTTTTTCGCATAATTCATTCGCCATTTTTTTAGCCGAAAAACTGCTCGGCGTTGCCTTGACCAAAAAATCAAACTGCACCGACCGGGTAAATTCAAAAAAACACCTTATCTCCACTCGTGAAGTTTTTGAGCGGGTGATTTTTGGGCGAATGAAAGTAATTTATTCTCCAGCGGAAATTATCGCTCGAACGGCTGAAGCTGATTGGATGCACGGAAAATATGTAAAAAAGCGGTAAGCGGTTAGTGCAGAAATAGGAGAAAAGATGTTTCGATTTTTAGACAAAGACGAGGAAGCAAATTTCAGACGTTGGGCGCGTGATAATTACACGCCGTTTACTGAAATCAGCGAGTTGTGGCATCCGGTTATTCAGGATGAATGCCGCAAGATGTGCGAAGAAAAACAAATTCATTTCCGCTCAGAAATTGGCGGTATAGGTGAAGAACAAATCAATAATTAAAAAGCTATGATCAATACAATTTCATGCTCGCCCGACGAAGCGAAAGAGTTAATTCAGAAACTCCAAAATCTGAAAATGAGTTTTATGCTTTGGGGCGCAACCGGAGTCGGCAAATCCGAAGCCGTGCGGCAGTTAGCCTGCGAACTCGATGCCGAGTTGCGCGACATTCGCCTGTGCCAAAAACAGCCGACCGACATCGGTGGTCTACCGGCGCTCGACCACGAGACGCGCCAAACCGTTTTTTATCCGCCCGCGTTTATCGCGCCGCGCACGGACGGAAAAGCGGTCGTTTTGTTTTTCGATGAAATCTCGCTCGCGCCCGACGACACGAAAGGCGCGGTGTTGGGAATTCTGGAAGAGCGCAGACAAGGCAACGTCGAAATTCCCGATGATTGGATTATCATCGCGGCAGGTAATCGCCCGGAAGATATGGC
>CALMEH010000369.1 GCA_937863115.1 uncultured Acidobacteriota bacterium | reverse complement strand
CGCCCGATCCGCACGAGCTAAGATATGTTTTCGTATATCCGCCGTAAGGTTCATTATCCATCCAAACCTTTATCATCGAAGCCGCGCCGTTTCTCATTGGAAAATTGAACCTTTTAACCTCTTAATCTGTTCGGAAAAAACTTGCGATTATGAAAATGTCTATTATTTGCATAATTCGTTATTTCGCCCACAGTAATCCGGCGTTAGAAAACAAATAGGCTTATTTTTCTTCATAGAGATAGTTAAAAATAATTCACTTCCAATATAGAATTCCACGTTTCCTTCGCCTTTTACTTTCTCGCCGGAAGCAAAAACCACTCGTCTTTCATTGAATTTTTTTATTTTCAGAAGAACCATTTGGGTGTATTTTAATCTTCGATTCACGATGGATAACTTTTCACCGATTCCGCCGCGCGAGATTACAAACACCGTCGCCATCGGATTGTTTACAATTTCCATTGCAAGCACATCAATTAAACTATTATTAGATTCGCAAAATTCGCCTTTGCTTTCATTTATCGGTCCGACTTCTTCATTACTTGCCGTTTGACCATTGGCAACAATGCCAAACCAGCATATCGAAAATAAAACTATTATTTTTTTTAAAGTTTTCATAATTATTTACCATCCACAAAATAATTTTCTCGGATCAGCCCGTATATTCTTCGATTTATCACTAAAAAATACGATATGTGTGTGAAAATACCCAGCTGTTTTCTTATTTGTTCTTTTTCCGTTTTCATAAATCCATTGCTGTCCGCCTTGCCCTCCTTCACCTCCAATAAATCCGATTTCAACTTGATTTCCTGCTCCTGGGTTCGCAGGAGTTGAAGGAATATTGCTTTTATTTTCTGTTCCGGCGTGAACAAATTCTATGGTATAGCCGTTTGAATAATTAAAAATAAGCCCAGAGTTGCCACCAGTATAATAACCAATTGGCGATCCTTGCCACCCACCAAGAGCAAATAATTTAACATCTCGTCGAGATGATGCTGTATCATCGGTATATACATGAATTACCCCTCCTCTATCAGTATCTTTTACCATTTCTCCCTTGTCTTTTTTATTGTTATTGTTATAATCAACCCAGTCTATTAAAGGTTTATCATTAGCTGGCGTTGCTGAATGCCCAAACGAAAGAGTAGCTCTATTTGATCCATCTATATCTAATCCATCTTCCATAGCTCTGGCAACACCGCCAAACATCATAGATAATTTATCATCACATTCTTTATCGGTTAGTTTCTTATCAGAACGCCACTTTTTGAAAGGGTCTTTTTTATCTCGCAAATTCCAGGTATAAGTCAGCCGATTTTCTATGTTCAATATTCCGTCCGGCTCCCAAACCCTTGTTTCATTTCCGTCCGCATCGGTATTTGTAACCCATCCCGGCGCGGTTGAATATATTCCTTCTTCTGTAAATGTTCCGCCGAGTTCGCGCCGCGTCGTTTCGTTTGCCGGAACTGCCAAACCGATTGCCAAAAGATTGTTGACATCGCCGCAATTTATCAGCACATTGTCCCAACGGCATCTGGTTCTTGCGCCGTTAATCATCAGCCTCGAATTGTCGTCTATGCTCGTGATGCCGTTTGATCCGCAACCGATACAGCCTTCGCCTTGCGGTTGTTGGTTCATATCGGGATATGGATTATCAAGTCCGACGCTTCCGCCCGTTGCATCAAATTCTGCCGGTGAGTCTCCGAGTCCCGTTCCCAAAATAGTATCGCCGTTTGCCTGTGTCATTCGTCGGCTCATTCCCGAAATGTCTTCATGTTCAAAA
>CALMEH010000368.1 GCA_937863115.1 uncultured Acidobacteriota bacterium | reverse complement strand
GCCTTCGCGGGCGGCTTTTACGGCTTGAAAAGCCATTTCTCTTTCTTCATTTTCCCAAGCATCAATCCAATTTTTGCCATTCAAATTTTTGAAATCTTCGATTTCCATAATTTGCAAACCGTTTTTATTGATTGAATGAAGTGTGCCGTCAAGTTCGAGAACTTTGACGCAATCGGGTGAATTTTCAAAAATACTGCGTGTAAATTCTTCGCTGTTTCTGAGTTCGATTTCGTTTTCCTTGATTTCGGTTACGTCGCGGCAATTTCCGACGATATGCGCGATGTTGCCGCTTTCGTCGAGAACGGGCTGACCGACACAGTTATTCCAACGAACTTTACCGTCCGCCGTCAAAACGCGAAACTCGGCGTTGAAAAACTCTTTTTTGCTGATTGAATTTTGAAAAAGCTCGTTAATTCGTGGCGCGTCTTCTTCATAAACGCGCCCGAAAGTGTTGCCGTCAAAATCTTCCGCCGAAAAACCGAAAAGTGAAAGCCCGCGTTCGTCAATTTCGCTTTTGTTCGTGTGCGGATTGACCATCCAAGTTCCCAAATTTCCGGCATTGAGCGCGAGCCGATGGCGATTTTCTGTTTCTTCGCGCTGTTTTATTTGCTCTTTGAGTTCATCGTTTTTTTGCAGAATTTCCTGCGTTCGCTCTTCAACTCTTTTTTCCAAATCTTTATTCGCCTCGCGCAAATCATCTTCTGCCGAACGGCGTTTTTTAATTTCGCGGAAAATCGCAAAATTTGCCAAACCGAGTGAAATTATTCCGGCAAGTCCGGCAAAAAAAATTAGTCCGTAAGCCGTATTTCGATTTGTGATTAGCTCGGTATTGCGCTGTTCAAGAAGATTTCTTTCCTCCGTTTCCATTTCATCAAGCAACGTCCGCACATTATTCATTTTCTCCCTGCCGCGTCCCGATACACTTTGCGCGAGAACTTCTTCGAGAGATTTTGTGCGGCGCAATTCCACGGCGGAGCGTAAAACCCCAAGTCTTTCATTAACAGCAATTTCAAGAGGCGGAATGCGATTTTTCTGGTTTTGATTATCGTCAACAAGTTCGCGTAATTTTGCAATATTTTGACCGATTTTCGATTGCGCTTGATTATATGATTCTAAAAAAACCTCGTCGGCAGTAATTAAAAAACCGCGTCCGTTGGTTTCTGTATCAAGCGTTGTAATAAGAACTTCGTCAAGTTGAAGCAAAACCTCTTGCGTGTGCGATTGCAATTCAAGCGATTGGTTGACGGATTTAATACTGCGCGAAGCAAAAAATATTATGACTATTAAAAGCACGGTTGCCATTAAAAATATAATTGGAATTTGCTTTTCTAATGTTAATTTCATTTGAATTTTTTTATAACCTTTTGTCTTTTGGTTTAATTTAGTTTAAATTTCAGCGAACTTATTTGCAATTAATTTCGTTATCGGTTATGTTGATTTGGTAGTCGTTCAGGAAGAACGATAAAAATTAAAACACGGAGAGTGTTCAGAAAAATGAGTAAAAAATACGATTTCGGAATTGTCATCGGACGATTTCAGCCATTCCATTTAGCACATCAAAATTTAATCAAACACAGTTTATCGCTTGCCGAAAAAGTCATAATTATTCTTGGCTCGGCACGAAGTGCGTCCGACGTGAAAAATCCGTTCACGCCCGCGATGCGCGAAGAAATTATCCGCGCTTGTTTTCCTGACGAGGCGAACAGATTAATTTTCCGCGCCGTGCGTGATTATCCGTATAACGATCACGTTTGGACGGCAGAAGTTCAAAATATCGTCGCCGAAGTTGCCGAAGAAAAGGAAAACGCAAAAATTTCCATCGTCGGCTTTTTCAAAGACCGTAGTACTTATTATTTGAATCTTTTTCCGCAGTGGAATTTTGAAGAATTTTACTCGTCGGATAAAAAATTATTGAACTTGAACGCTTCGCTGATACGCGAAAAATATTTTACGGAAAGCATTGATTGGAAAGAGTTTCTGCCGTCGCAAGTTTCTGCCGCGCTCGATGTTTTCAGGCAGACGGAAGATTTTGCGAACTTACAAAAAGAATTTCAATATCTGCAAAAATACAAAGCCGACACGCGCTTTGTCGGCGTGCCTTACGAACCTGTTTTTTTAACAACAGACGCGGTCGTCGTGCAAAGCGGGCATATTCTCGTCATTCGTCGCGGACATCAACCGGGCAAAGGTTTGCTCGCGCTTCCGGGCGGATTTTTGGCGAGCAATATGACGCTCGAAGACAACGCCATCAAAGAATTAAAAGAAGAAACGCAAATAAAAGTTCCGGCGCAAGTTTTGCGCGGAAGCATTAAAACATCGCACGTTTTCGATTATCCAGAACGCTCGCAACGCGGCAGAACCGTAACTTTCGCCTATTTCATCGAACTCGAATCAAACTTAAAAGACGGCTTGCCAAGAGTCAAAGGCGGCGACGACGCGGCAAAAGCATTCTGGTTGCCATTATCGGCTTTGGGCGAAAAAGAGGACGAATTCTTCGAAGATCATCTGCATATTTTGCGATATTTTTTAGGTTTGTAAATAAATTTTGGCACGAACAAACTCAGGTAACATAAAGCGAATCAAACGATTATCTGTCTTGTTCTAATTAAACAAATCTTAAAAATGGGAGAATATCTATGATTTTTTTACGAAGCAATAATTTTACTTTAGCGTTAGTTTTTCTGTTGATTTTCGCGGCTTTTGCTAACGCTCAAACTACGGTTGAAATGCGCGACAGCGTAAAATTTGAACGCCAAGCCGTCGAATTTTATAAGTCGAAAGATTACGCGAAGTTTCTTGAAAACATCAAGCAAGCTAGCGATTTAAGACCGAATCACGCACGGCTTCTTTATAATTTGGCGGTTGCTTATTCGCTCAATAATAAATCTGATGAAGCGTTGAAAGTTTTAGAAAGACTTGCGGCGATGGGTTTATTTTTTGCGGTCGAAAAAGCGGAAGATTTCAAATCCTTGTTCGATTTAGCGCGATTTAAAACAATTCAAAACGAATTTGCGCTCAACCAAAAAGCCATAAATCGAAGCGAAAAGGCGTTCACGATTTCGCAGAAAGATTTGATTACCGAAGGAATTACTTACGATTCCGCGTCGAAACGCTTTTTTGTAAGCAGTATTCATCGGCGCAAAATCGTCTCGATTGACGAAGGCGGCAAAGTTGCGGATTTTTCGCTCGAATCGGATGGTTTATGGAGCGTTTCGGGAATGCGCGTTGACGAAAAGCGCAAAATTCTCTGGGTT
>CALMEH010000367.1 GCA_937863115.1 uncultured Acidobacteriota bacterium | reverse complement strand
CGCCCATAATCGAACCGAAATCAAGGTCAAGCAAGGCGCGGTTGGTGATGCTTGAGGCAACTCTTTTGCATAAATCTTTGCCGCAACCAGGAAGTCCGACCAGCAAAATTCCTTTGCACGGTTCAACGTGCCGCGCTTTGGCTTGCGGACTGAAAGTGTGTGCCGCACGTTCCAAAATCGCCCGCAATTCTTTATAACCGCCTAAGTTGTTTGCCGGTTCGGGATGAACGTAAGTGAGCGAACCGCTGCCGCGAATGACGTTTTTCTTTTCTTCGAGGATAATTTTGATCGAATCATCATTGAGTCCGCGCGAACTAATCACCGCTTTGGCAATGACATTGCTGATTTCCCCTCCCGTTAAACCGAGAAGTGCTTGCAGTAACCTTTCTTTCGCCGACTGGCTCAAATCAACGGCAAGACCGTTTTCTTTGAATTTTTCGAGTTCGAGTTCAATCGAATCTTCAATTTCCGTCTCCTGCGGCAATTCGAGTTCGATTTGGGTGACTTCTTTTTCCAAAGTCTTTAATTCGGGAAAGTTCGGACCGACAAACAAAATGGTGGATTTGGTGGATTTAAGTTTCCACGCAATTTCCCGTAAAGAACGAACTAAAACCGCATCTTCCTGTCCGTAAGGCGTGATGTAGGGCGCAAAATCACAAAGCAGAAAAATGCCAGTTTTCTGCTCGGCAATAAAACTTAATACGCTTTCCGGCTCCTGCGTATCGGAGACTTCCTCAGCCCTGGTCAGAATTCCTTTCTGCTGGTCATAAATCTTTTGCAAACCGCTGGGGCGACTCCAGAAATAGAGCGGTTTTTCCTTGTGCTTATCACGGCACATTAAATCTTTAAGGCTCTCGCGCACGCGGTCTTCTTCAAAAGTGTTGATGGCGATCAGCGGATAACGCGCTCTGATTCGCACGTCGAGTTCGGTTAAGAATTTTTCGATGCTTTTTGAGTTTTGTTTATTGTTCATAAATAGAAGATTTGCAAGTTGAATTCAAATTGACGCAATTTACTTACCGCTTTTTTTTCTGAATTGAGCAGTAAGTTTTGTCCTCTTCAGTTTTCAAAAACAATCTGTCTAAACTCCTTCGTCAAGGGATGATTGAGAATTTCATCCAGATTTTCCTGAGCTAATCTTTCGGAGTGATAATAAAATTTGAAATAATCTTTCATTCGTTTTTCGACCAATAAAAAATCTCTCTGCTTGTAGGCTTGAAAAGGAATGTAGAGCGAATTGATTTTTCTTCCCGTTTCTTTTTCGAGTTCAAAATAAAATTCGTATTCTTCAAAGTTAGTATGGGGCGAATAACATTTAAGTTTTGGAGAATCAACGGTTATTCGATAAGGACTTGGCAAAACTGCAATTTCATTCAAGCTCAAATCTCTCAGTTCTTCGGGAACGTCTTTCATCAAACTTACAAAGTCATTCAAGAATTTTTCGACATCGAAGACGATTTCTTTTGTTGTTGTAAACTGTTTTAATAAAGGATGTTGCAGAAATAAGCATTCGCGGAAAATTTCCCCGAACTTTAGGTTTCCGGGAACATAAAATACATATTTGTCAGTCGTTACAGTTTTCCATCTGTTTCCATCTTTAACTTGTTTTGTTTCCGCAATTTTGAACCAAAAGGAATTGACCGGATACATCTCTAAAAGTTTGAAGCCTTTGGATGTAACATTTTTGGTTTCCCGTAATTCACGGAAAGAATACTGCAAATTGGTTAAGGCTTTTGTCACAGTTTCAAGACCGAATTCATTTATCAGGTTTGGATTTACCCAATTTGCCAACTCAAATGGAACTTCGATGATTTCGGGCTTTTGAGTATCGTCTAAACCAACTTGCTTAATAGTTTTCGGGAAAAAATTGTCATTCACCATTCGATAATTACCTTCAAAATTAAAGAAAAAATCGCTAGATTTCTAATGAATTAAATTGTTCGCTGTTTAGAATTCCACCGGGTTTTGGTTTCGGAGATTGTTTTTGACTTTCCTCAATAGGAAATGCAATTACATTTGTTTTCGATTCAGTTGCTTTGGGTTCATTTGTTTTTACTGAATCATTTGGCTTTGAAAACTTAAATTGGGAAGCGATTTGACTGTAACTACTGCCGGAAGATTCATTTGTATAAGGCGTATCACGGTGATTTCGTTTTTCACGCACTTTCTCCCAAAACTTACTTTCCGCCGCTTCACGCCGCACATTTTCGCAAACTGTCCGGCACACCATACTGCTTCCCCGCCGTCCGTTCTCGGTCAAACAATTGAAAGTTCCGTCGTCTTCCTGAATGAGAAAAATGTTGAAAAGTTTGTCGCTGTTCCTCGACGCATTGTAATAGCTGAGATATTCAGCACGGATAATAATCGGCATAAATTTGAGATGAAGTTAGATTTCAAGTGCCGAAAACCGGTCTTCGTCAAGTAAGCGTTTTGATTGCAAACTCGTCGCCCGCAGAACATCATTGAGAGCCGACTGCATTTCGGTTCGGGAACGATGTTTCGCTTCCGTGCCTGCCGCTCTCTGCAATCTTTCCAAAACCTCTTCCAAAGAAGAATCGCCCGTAAAATTCATCAGGCGATACCATTCACACATTTGCCGTGCGCGTTTGGCGAGTGCGCCGGGAACGAAATCTTTCGCGTGAAGCTTTTGTGCCATCTCCTGAGCGGCTTCAAAAATTTTGGCGGTGATTTGGTCAAGTCCTTCTTTGATCGGCGAAACGGCTTCGTTGGCTGCATCTTTCGCCGCTTCGATTTTCATTTGGCGGATGCGTTCTTTGACTTCCCTTTCGCGCCGCTGTTCCTGTTCAAAATCGTGAATTTTTAGTTGTTCGATTTTGATTCTGGTGTCGAGTTCTAAACGCACGGTTTGATGTTCGGCTTCAATTCTGGCTGTTTCGAGATTCAAACTCTTGGTTTTCTGCTGTTCTGCCAACATTTCCGAACCCAAAACAATTACCTTCGGCTTCATCGTGATAGTTAAACCATCACGAATCATTTCCCGCGTCGGAACCATTCCAATAGCGTGGGCAACGACGTTGGCGACAAATTCTTCTCGGTCAAGCGGAATGTTCAGCGTTGCATCAAGCCGTTTGGCGGAATCTATCGCGAGATCGGCAAAACTTTTCCGTAGAGTTATCAAAATTTCATCATAATTTGCCAAAACTTCCGCTTTTGCCGCCGATAATGTTTCACAGGCTTTCTTATATTCCTGTTCAAAATTTTCAAAGGCGTTCCACGGAATCCATTTATACTCGCTCGTTCCCCAGACACTTTCGCAAAGCGTAAAACGAAAGCTGAATTTATTGAGCGCGTGATGGGCTTGGCTTGACGCTCGCAACAGTTTCCGGCGGTAGGAATCCGGCAGCAGTCCGACACGCGGCGGCGAAAGTTTTAGAGTTTGTCCGGGCGGCAGTTCAACGCCGAGCGATTTCCATTCGATTTGGCGTTCGAGCGTGCTGAAACCACGGCAATCAACATTGAGAAAAATGCCTTCGGTTTCAAGCTGCGACAAATCAAACGGCATCGTTTCGACTTCCGCCGTAGTGATGCCGAGATTGACAGCGGCTTTCTCTTTTTTGGTGTTTAGGCGATTTAAGATTTCAGCCGCCGGCGAAACCGTCGTTTCTGAAACAGGCTCGGAAAGAACTTCAGTTTTTTCCTCGTTTGTAACTTTTTTCTTGCCTAAAAAATTGCTCAGAATTGAACTAGCCGACGGACTATTTGATGAAAATTCTTGATTTGTATTCATAATTGTTCAAAACCAAAATTGGCTGATATTTGCTCACCGCTTATTTTTTTAGAGTTGTTTCAAAGT
This sequence comes from uncultured Acidobacteriota bacterium, assembly GCA_937863115.1. Classification (GTDB taxonomy): domain Bacteria; phylum Acidobacteriota; class Blastocatellia; order Pyrinomonadales; family Pyrinomonadaceae; genus CALMEH01. The sequence goes on along the minus strand of CALMEH010000367.1, from coordinate 799 downwards.
AAAATATCCCCATTCTTTTTCAAGTCCGATGACATAACCGAAAAACAGAAAATCGTCGCCTTTGGCTTCGCCTTCGGTGACAAACCATGTCCAATTTCCGGCGGGAAAAAAGTATTTGATATAAACAATTTGGTCTTCACTTTCCTCTTGTTCGTAAAGTTTCGGTAATTGCTCACGCAATTCGGTTGGCAGTAATTCCATAATTTTTGAATTTGAAATTTTTAGAACAAACTCGGCTGTTCTGACGGATTTTGTCTGCCGCTCACTTTATTAAAAATCGAACGTGCCAAATCGGATTGCCATTTATCCGTTTGCGAATTTGCTTCAAGGCTTTTATTTTTAACTGACTGTTTAGTGCGACGTAAGATTTTTGCTTCTTCCTTTTCGGCAATTACTCTCGTCGTTTCTTCACGGTAAATCCAGCAAGTCTGAACTGCCAAAATTGCTTTGAGCCACGACTTTAATTTGCCGTGTTTGGCGATTACTTCTTCCGGCTCGTATGTTATTTGCTCGATTTCGTCGGCGAGATCACCACACATTTTACGGACACGAGTGTTTTCAGTTGAAAGATTTATCCAATCCGGCATCCGGCAGGCGAAATCTACCAGATAAAAAACACAAGTGGCGAGTGCGTCAGTGTCTCTGAGATAAAGATTCGGTTCATATTCGCTTCCGGCACTGCTAACTTCCTCGTCCAGTTTGACCACGCTCCAATCGTCCGGCGGCAGCGGTTTCTTTTTAATTAAAGCGGCGGCGAGCATATGGTAAAGATCGGATCGGGAAAATAGTTTAGGCTGCA
>CALMEH010000366.1 GCA_937863115.1 uncultured Acidobacteriota bacterium | reverse complement strand
CGTGATTCTTCCAAGTCTTTCACGGGAAATGCTAAATGAAATAAATTATTCATAGTTTTTTTAGCCGCAGATTAACGCGGATTACGCAGATTTTATAATTTGGATTTATCCGCGTAATCCGCGTTAATCTGCGGCGGAAATATTCTTCGCAATCTGACGAATTGCGCTCAGATGATAAGCCGTGTGCGCCAAAATTCCCAACGCGCCGGTGATTTTGAAATCGTTCCACGTTTCGACATCCGCGATCATATCGGTAACTTTCTGATACGTTTTTTGAAGCTGTCCCCGAAGCGCGTTCCATTCTTTTTCATCAACCGCTTTCGTGTTCCAACTGTCGTTCCAATCAACCATTTTGAAATCTTCGTTCATATAATCGCTCAAAAATTCGAGATAAAATCGCGTATGTTCGCAATGCGCGGCGATTGTCGTGATTCCAAACGAAGCGGTTTCGGCGGAAATATTTTCAATCGTGGCAAAAAGTCCTGTGCCTTCATTGAGATACATCGTCCCGAAATTCGTGCTTGTGCCTTCAAAAGTTTCCCTAAGCAAAGCCGAAAGCGATTTTGTAAAATCTTCTTGGTTGATGGTTTTCATACTTATATTTTCAACGCAAAGACGCAAAGACGCAAAGGTGCAAAGATTTTTTAAATTTCTTCCTTTGCGTCTTCGCGTCTTTGCGTCTTTGCGTTAAAATTTTTGTTTATGTCTATCGAAAATGTTGAAAAATTTATCGCCGAATTTGCCAAGTCTTTAGCAGAAGAAACTTTTGTCAAAATGACTTTAGGTAATTATAAAGGCACGGACGAACATCTGCAAAAACTGCTGATTCGCGTCATCGAAACGCGCAAAGGCAAGCGGCTTTTTTTTCTATACAAATACGACACGCGCGACACTGCGAAAAATTATAATTTCACGGAAAGCGCAAATATTTTACGCAAAATTTTGGGTTCTGAATTTTTCAGTGGACATCTTTTCACGACCGCAAACGATTTCCAACTCGACATCGGCAAAAAAGGAAAGTCGCGCTTAAATGTTGCAAAAGCAACATTTAAGGTTAAACCGAAACTCGACCACGACCGCGAAAAAAAAATCCAAGTCAATCAAAACGCTTTTTACCTAAAAGCTCTCGGCATCACGACCGACATGGGCGAAATCCGCGATAAACAACAAGACAAATGGCGGCAAATAAATAAATTTGTCGAAACTTTGGCAAATCTTTTTGATAAATCGGATTTGAAAGACCGCAAAGATTTGCAAATCGTTGATATGGGTTCGGGCAAAGGTTATCTGACTTTTGCGGCTTACGATTTTTTCAAAAACATTCGCGGGTTGGACGTAAAAATCACAGGCGTTGACGGAAAAAAAGATTTGATCGGATTGTGCAACGACATTGCCGAATCGTCGGAATTTGAAAACTTAAAATTCGTTCACGGCTGGATCGGCGATTTTGAAGTTAAAGACGTAGATGTGTTGATCGCGCTTCACGCCTGCAACACCGCAACTGACGACGCAATTTTCAAAGGAATTACAGCCAACGCCGATTTAATCGTCGTCGCGCCGTGCTGTCATCAAGAAATCCGTCCGCAAATTGCACCACCCGAAATGTTTTCCAACGTCTTAAAACACGGCATAATGCTCGAACGCGAAGCCGAACTTATTACCGACGGTTTGCGTTCTTTGCTTTTAGAAAAATCCGGTTATTCAACCCGAATTTTCGAGTTCATCGCCACCGAACACACGCCGAAAAATAATATGATTGTCGGCACAAAGCAAAGCAAAGCGGTTGATGCGGAAAAGTTCGACGAGCAGATAAAATCAATCAAAGATTTTTATGCGATTAAAGAACAAAGATTGGAAAAGCTGTTAAGTGATTTTGAAATTACAGAATATGCCAAGCATTAGAATTCAAGACAAAAAGCAAGGAACCAGCGGAAGATTTTTGAGTTTCGACTTGAAAGATATTCTTGCGGTGATTAGCGAACCGATTCTTAAATCAAAATGGCGTTGCACGAAAGTTTGGTGCATTAGAGTAATTGACGGTGAGCCAATGTCATTTCGTGATAAAAGATTCAAACTTTCGGGCGAAGAACTTAAAGATTTTGCCTCAAAAGCCGCGCAAGTAATTGACGGACGATTTGAAGCAAAAACAGAAGGCGCAGCGAAAAATCCTTGGCTTGTGATTGTTGCTTTCGACAGCACTTTTTACGAGGTTTGGTCTTCAAAATCTTGGGTAATAGAAAAACTGAAAGATCGTTTTGACGATGTAATTGATGTTTCAGGCGATTTGACAGAACCTGTTGGCTGACAACTTTAATGAAACAAACTAACGACGGCAAACCTTTCGGCTCGAATTTTTCATATTAAGGCTAAACTCTTCACCGGGCAAATTTTCTCGCATTATGATTTTGGATATTGTAGAATCAATTGATGGCGTTCCGATTCGTTTAACTGATGAGCGTTGGGAACATATTTTAATCGGGCATCCGTTAATTAGCGGATATTATGAGCGCATACTTTCAACGATAGAAAATCCGGCTTTTATTTTGCGCGGAAACAATCGTTCAAAAATTGCGGTCAACAATTACGGACGCAAATTATGGCTTCACGTTGTTTATCGAGAAGTCAGCTGCGAGGACGGCTTTATAATTTCGGCGTATATTAAAAAAGATTATAACGAAAATACGATAATATGGCAGTCATAGAGTTAAATCGAACAACGAGCAAAACGGGTGAATTGCTGAAACTTGCAAATGAGCGAATCAAAATTCCGAGCAAATATATTACTCTGAATTACCAAGCTGATGTTGATTTGTTGTTTATTAAATTTACGAACGGCATCTCAACTTACAGCAAAGACGATATGAATAAAGGAATTATCTACAACTACGACAAAAATGACGAGATTGTCAGCATCGAAATTTTAGACCTTTACGACATCTTCGCCGAAGTTTAAAGCGAAAAGAAACAGTCAACCGTTTGACTAATTCAGTAATCTAAACTTATTATTACAGTTTGCGTTTTTGAACGCCATTTTAATTAAATATAGGAGACCATTGAAAAAATGAAACCTGAAATACATCCGAATTATACTGAAATTACCGTAGCTTGTGCGTGTGGAAATAATTTTAAGACACGCTCGACAATGAAAGACGATCTGAACATAGAAATTTGTTCGGAATGTCATCCGTTTTTTACCGGCAAACAAAAATTGATTGATACCGCAGGTCGTGTTGATCGCTTTAACAAGCGTTATGCGCGACAAGCCGCTAAATAATTTGTTTATAAACCGTTATTAGCTAAATAAAATCTAACGCCGACGCTTGATTAACGCGCCGTTCACTCTTGGTGTAATATTATTCCGAGAAAGAAAGACGCAAAAAAAAGTTTCGGCGTTATTTTTTTACAAAGATTTGTGATTGATTAGACATCTATAAAAAAGGTGAGAAAAATTATGGAAAAGAAAAAATCTTTACGGAAAATGAAATTGATTCACACGCTTTTTGCAGTTGAGCGCGATTTAATCGTCGGCGGTCAAGCCGTGATGGAAGGCGTGATGATGCGAACTCCGTCGGCTTATGCGATTGCGTGTCGAAAATCGGACGGCGAAATCGTTACGACAGCGGAATCGTTGCCGAAATGGAGCGATAAACACAAGTTTTTAAATTTTCCGATCTTGCGCGGGGGCGCGACTTTGATTCAATCAATGGCACTCGGCATTAAAGCTCTGAATTTTTCGGCTCGCGTTTACGAAGAAGATTTAGAAGCGCAAGAAGCAAAGGAAAAAGCCAAAGAACTCGAAACGCAAGCCGCTTTAGTTGACGGAACTTTGGACGAAAATTTCACGAAAGCTCCGGTAAAAGTTATTATGCCCGAAAAACCGAAAGCGAAAAAACAAACGCAATCGGCAAGCGCGGTCGGCTCAATCATCTTCGCGCTCGGTTTTAATATTTTACTTTTCATCGTTGCGCCGCTAGTTTTGACCAATGTTTTGTTCATCGCACTCGGTTGGGCAACCGCGCCGAATATTGCGGCTGATGCTTCTTGGTTTCAGACGTTTATGGCTTACGTCTGGAAAATCAAACTCGATTCTTTCGGAGGTTGGGTCGGATTTAATTTGATTGATGGCTTGGTTCGGATGTTTTTCTTTATCGTAATGATTTTTTCGATGTCTTATATCAAAGACATTCGCCGAGTTTTTGAATACCACGGCGCGGAACACAAAACCGTTTTCGCGTGGGAAAAAGGTTTGGAATTAACGCCCGAACAAGCCAAAACGATGCGCCGCCAACATCCGCGTTGCGGAACTTCGTTTTTAATGGTCGTGATGCTTGTCGCAATCGTGCTGTTTTCGGTTATCAATTTTGAAGCGATGTGGATGAACTTAGTTGTCAGAATCGCTTTAATGCCTTTAGTTGCCGGACTTTCGTATGAAGTCATCCGCTACGCCGCGAAAAAAGAATCAGGCGCGATCTTCAAATTAATGACGCTTCCCGGACTTTGGCTGCAAAATATCACAACGCAAGAACCGGACGAAGAACAATTGGAAGTTGCCATCGTTTCACTCAAAGAATCTTTGAAATTAGAACCGCTTGAAACTCAATAGTTAGTAGTCAACGGTTAGCAATTTTTTATTCGGATTAGGCTGAAATAATTGTTTAAAATTGGTGATAACTGGTAACTGACTAGGTGAAATTATGTTAGAAAAACTTGAACAAATCGAACAGAATTACGAAGATTTGACCGCGCAGATTTCGTCGCCGGAAATTATGTCGGATATGAAGGTGTATGCCAAAACGATGAAACAACATCGAAGTTTGGAGGAAATCGTTTTCAAATACCGCGAAGTCAAAAAAATGCAGGAAGAACTTGCGGGTGCGAAGGAATTGCTCGAAATTGCCGACGATGAAGAAATGCGCGAGATGGCAACGATGGAAATTGCCGAAATCGAACCGAATCTTGTTAAAGCCGAAGAAGATTTGAAGGTTCTGCTTTTGCCGAAAGACCCGAACGATGATAAAAATGTGATTGTCGAAATCCGCGCCGGAACGGGTGGCGATGAAGCGACACTTTTTGCGGCGGAAATCC
>CALMEH010000365.1 GCA_937863115.1 uncultured Acidobacteriota bacterium | reverse complement strand
AAAAAAGTCGCGCTCGCTTTGGCGCATCTGATTCGCACACAATATCCGGGCGACAGTTTGAAAATCGTGCTTTTTCACGACGGCGCGGAAGAATTGCCGATTGCCAAACTTGCGACAACACAAGTCGGACCATATCACACGAACACGGCTGAAGGTTTGAAACTTGCGCGGCGAATCTTAAACGCACAACGCAAGGAAATGAAGCAAATCGTGATGGTTACGGACGGCAAACCGACCGCCGCATTTATTGATTCGGGCAATCCGTCATATTTTAATTACCGACGAAATTCGCAAGTTCAAACTGATAAACGCTTGCTCTACAAAAATTCGATGGGCAACGATCCGTTCGTCATGGCGGAAACCTTCAAAGAAGTCCAAGCCTGCCGCAAAGGCAACATAATGATCAATACGTTTATGCTCGCCAACGACTATTATCTTGTCGAATTCGTCAAACAAATGTCCGCCATGACACGCGGCAAAGCATATTTTGCAAACCCGAATAATTTAACCGAATTCGTTCTAATGGATTTTATGAAACGGCGCACGAGTCGTGTAAAATGAGGGAATGATTGATGTTTATGCCGAACTCAAACGCATTATTAATGCTTTAACCGAAAATAAAATCGAGTATGCCGTTTGCGGCGGTTGGGCAATGGCAATTCACGGCGTTCCGCGTGCAACAGTTGATATAGATTTGCTGATTTCCGCCGATTCGCTCGAAAAAGTTTTCGATGTTGCAAGATTAAATGATTATTGGCTCGAAGGTTTGCCGATGACATTTAATAACGGTCAAACGGAAATCCGCCGCATCTCGAAAATTGATGAAGAAACAGGCTTTGGTTTGATGCTCGATTTGCTTTTGGTTACGCCCGAAATTCAAGACGTTTGGCAGAATAAACTTTTAAAGCCTTTGGAAAACGGTTCGGTTTCAGTAGTTTCACGCGAAGGATTAATCAAAATGAAAACAATGAGCGAACGAATGCAAGACAAAGCCGACATCGAAAAATTAGAGGAAATCGAAGATGAAAGTTGATATGTCGCCAAAGGCAATCGAAAATCGTTTAAAACTCGTCGGTGAATTGACGAAAGCGTGTTTGCTGATTCGACAAAACACGATTTCAAAAACGAATAAAAAATCAGAAAAGTCGGATAAAAAATTGAATTTAAAATCTGAGCGTTCAGTAGAAAATATTATGCGGACAATTATATTTTTGATATTAATTCTTTTTGTTTCTTTCAACGCAAACGCGCAAAATTCCGAATTAACTTTGGAAAAAGGCGTTTCGGCGCACAAAGAAATTGACGCGATTTATAAAACTTTCAGCGATGCTTATCGAACTCTGGACGCGGATAAAGTTACGAATCTTTATACCGAAACGGCGGCTTATCTTGCGCCAAATAACGATATTCAGCAAGGTCGCGTCGAGATTCGTGCCGGATTTCAATCGTTTTTTGATTGGATAAAAAAAGAAAGTCGGACGATGACGATTTCGTTTCAGATTTTTCAGCGCAAAGCTGATAAAAATATGGCTTACGATGTCGGAATTTACACGATTCGGCAATTTAAAGACGGCACAGAAGTCGGAATGGGACAAGGCAAATTTGTCGTTGTTGCAATCAAGGAAAAAGACGGCAAATGGCGTTTTCAAGTTGACGGTTACAGCGATTTGAAGCCCGAAAAAAAATAGATGATTTACAGAGAGCTTCTCACAAATGAATTAAACCAAAAACGCGAAGGGTTTATAAAATTCGCGTCCGACAAAGCGCAGGATTTGGACGAATATCTCGACAAATTTGCGCGGATTTGCGGCAAATCTCACGCGGAAATTGCTTCCGTTTTACAAAAATCCGAAAACTACGGCGCGTTTCCGGCAGAAGAATTTGATGATTGCGAAAATTTTTCATTTCCGTTCAGCGAAAGTTGGCAAAATCACGAAGCGGCGCGAAATTGGGCGTTTCAAATTTTGCAAAAACGCACGACTTTTGCGGCGGACGGCAGTCAGCTTTTTTTTGAACGCGAAGTTTCTCTGCCCGTTGCGGCGATTCAGATCGGCTGGTTTGAAAATCCGCACGACGAAACGAAAAGCTACACAAAAAACGCCGAATTTCGCGTTCTCGCGCCCGAAGATTTGATGTTGCCCGACGAGCCTTATATTCAAGAAACAATCGTCGGTCTGCGCCGATTTGAAGCGGAAATCGAGAAAGTTTCCGAGTTTTTAGTATCGAAAAAAAATTGGCAAAAAAACGGCGAACCGATGCCTTTGGCATTTTACGATAACACGCTTTTGCTTTCGATTTCGGTTTCGTCAAATGATTTTGAAGAAGATTTTATCGGCAAATTAGTTGATTTGGTCAAACTTTCACGCGAAATGCGAGTTCCGCTCGTCGGATATGTTGACCGCAGTTATGCGCGGGATTTGATGACGATGCTCGAAATTGCTTCGGGCGAAAAACGAAGCACTTTGCGAACGCTCGATGATGCTTCGATTTTGCACGCCACGACTTTGAAAAATTGGGGCGACCGCACGCCGTTTTGCTATTCGCGGCGGCGCGGACTCGACGCTTTTATTGATTGGGAAACCGAAAAATCAATCGTCGGATTCGTTTATTTACAAACGACCGCCGACAATGTTCCGGCGCGGCTCGATTTTCCGGCGTGGATTTATGAAGAAGGTTTTTTGCCGGAAATTTTGGACGTAATTCGCGCCGAATGCGTCATCGGTTTGGGTTATCCATATGCGCTCGAAACGGCCGAACAAACCGCCGTTATCACGCTGCGCGACCGCGAAATTTTCTTGCAGGCTTTACAAGGTTTCTCGAAAGAGAATAATCTAAACTTAAGATTCACGCGCAAAAGCGCAAGCAAAGGGCGAAGAAGATGACGATGAGACAGACAGACGGAGAGACAACGAGACGCGAAACGAAAATCGCGCCGTCGCCTCGTCCGTTCGTCTCATCGTCTTTAATTTGTGCGGCTTGTGGTGCGGAAGCACGGCGCGAATCAGCAAGTTTTTGTTTGGTTTGCGGGAAATCGCTGGACGAAGATTATCAGCCTCTCGATGCGCTTCGGGCTTCTTATAATTTGCAAGGAAAATCGTTTGCAGTCGAAGAAAAAACCGAAGAACTTGATTTGTTCGAGCGCAATGAAAATTCGATTTCGCAAACGGCGTATGCCTGTTTAGTTTATTCATTCGTGCCGTATTTGGGAATTTTATTCGTGCCGTTCACGCTCGGAATCGGCGGCTACGCATACTTTGCAGCCTTGCAACAACCGCATTTGGGCGGACGAAAACTCGCTCTAATGAACATCGGTTTGAGCTTTGTCGTCCTCGCTATGCAAATATTTTTGTGGTGGCTGCTTTATGTTATTCCCGAATTGGGAAGATAATTTTCGGTTTTTGACTAAAACCAAAGTCCAAAAACCAAAGTCCAAAAAATGAAAATTGCTAAAATCGTCAGTTCAAATTCTCATATTGATTATGTCGGGCGCGTGATTGATTCGCTCGATGCCGCCGAACCGCCGACGGCGGAAGATTACGGTTTCGGGCAATTTGTCGCGTTAAAATTTGCCGATGAAACTGAAATGGTCGGCGTAATTTACAATTCGATTTTGGTAAATCCCGATTATTCTAATTTTGGTCCGCGACTGTCGCCGAAACCCGATTTGCAAAATTTCAGTCCTGATTATCTTAACGAACAAGGTTTTTTAATCGGCATTTTGCTTCTCGGCGCAAAGGACACAAAAGGAGAAATTATGCACGGCGTTCCGCGCCGCGTTATTCCGGCGGGACAGGAAGTTTTTAAAATCGAAACTGATGAAATTAACAAATTTCACACGGACGCAAACGATTGTCTGCAAATTCATTATTATTCGCAAGTCGTTGCACACGCAGGACTTTTCGCCGTGCCTTTGCTCGAATCAATCATCGAACAACTTTCGCTCGATTGTTCGGATTCGGATAAACAGCGGCTCGGCGTTTTAAAACAAACTCTCGCGTGGCAACGAACTTTGGGCGGAATGCGTCTATAAATTTGCGATTTTAGATTTTAGATTTGCGATTTTTTCGGTAAAAATCAGTCTAAACTTTCATCACACGCATCTAAAAATCAGGAGAATATTATGAAAAAAGTTATTTTACTTTTGAGTCTTGCTTTTTGTTTTTCAGCGATTTCATTCGCGCAAGTTCGTCCCGTCGAATCTGATAAAAACAAAACCGTAAGACCTGCACCTGCATCATTTGCGGCGAAATATGAAGGCGGAATGTTCGGCTTCAGCAAAAAAGAAGAAGGCATTCTGAAATTTGACGATGACAATTCGCGGCTCGTCTTTTTCGGCAAAGACGGCAAAGAAAAATTCGGCATTCCTTATAAAGCGATGCTCGTTATTTTCCCGCAATCACAGTCGGTTCAGTCAACTGCCGGAAAAGTCGTTAGCGTTGTGCCTTACGCCGGACTTCTCGGAGGTTTTATCAAGGAAAAACGGCGATATTTGATTATAAATTTCGATGATCCGGACGTTGAAGCCAAAGGTTTGGCAAATTTCCGGCTCGAAGATAAAGATTTGTTGGATTCGGTTTTGCTCGCGCTGAGCCAAAAAGCCGAATTAAAATCGCGCGGCGATGCTTTTTATCGTCCGAAAAGTGGCGATAAAACCGACGATAAATAATTTTCAGCACAAATCGCCGAAACGATTCTGCAAAATTGCGGAAAGCAATTGCCGCCGTTTCTGCGCGTAAAATTCTTCCCGAAAGCGTGATGATTTGAAAATCGTTTTTTATTGCCGATTCAATTTCAGAATCTTCCCAACCGCCTTCTGCACCAATGACGGCGGTTATTTTTTTATCCGCTTTGATTGTCGAAAAATTTTCGCCGTTTCTTTCCGAAAATAGAATTTTTGCACCGTTCGCCGTTTCGATAAACTCTGTAAAATCAATCAATTCGGCGATTTGCATCAATTTCGCACGCCCCGATTGTTTCGCGGCTTCGACGGCGATTTTTTGCCAGCGTTCAAGCCGAATCGTTTTTGCATCAGCGCGTTTTGTCGAAATTGGAACGAGTTTTGTAACGCCTAATTCGACACATTTTTGCACGACCAAATCAAACTTTTCGCCTTTCAAAATCGCCACGCCGAGCGTCAAATCCAAATCCGATTCGGGCGAAGTCGGCGGAATTTCGCGCAAAATCCGTAAAACGGAAGAATCTCTTTTCGCGCCGACTTCAGCAACAA
>CALMEH010000364.1 GCA_937863115.1 uncultured Acidobacteriota bacterium | reverse complement strand
CTTGGAAAATCAAAGAGGCGGTTTGCGGACTGTAGAAAAACTCCGCGACCCCTCAGCTAATTACCTCCTTGGTTTTAGAAATAATCGGAAATTACTCTTTGTAATTAGCCAAAGTTTTGCCGTCGGTGTGTTTTGTATGTATATTTGACAGCGTTTTCTTTGGGAAAATTATGATTGCTCTTGTATGAATATCTTTTGCGGTAATGCAAAAGACGATTGTTTTTGATGAATTATGGTTTGCAGAGATATTAATCGTCTTTGCCGGATTGAAAACTTTCATTGCAGAAGTGAAATCGGGTGTTGTTGACTTGTAAATTATCTTTGCGAATTTGTAAATGATTATTGCAGTTTTGAAAACATATTTTGCAGACTTAAGAACGGGTATTGCTAAACTGAAAATTACGATTGCTTAACTGTAAATCCTTGTGTTTGAACGATAAAAGCTAATACTTATATGTCAAAGAGCCTTGCAGAATGTAAAAAGATATGTGTCTCAAAATCCGTGTTGCAAGACGCATTTTGAAAACTTCGACATCCTTTTTTTAATAAAGCGATGCCATCGTAATATTTATTTTAGAATTTTGCAAGAAATATTTTATAGTTTTATAAAAATAATGATAAGAAAATCGTCGAAAGTGCAAAAATAATTTATAAATAATCACAAAATCTTCATTGTTTGCACAATTTACTATTGACTACTTAAAGTAATTTCTGATATTATTTTTTTCAGTTTAGTTCATATCAAGAATTGCCGTCTCAAAAGAATTCATTTCCAGTATTAACAATCTTTAAAAACCTATGAATTGTCCTGTTTGTAATCGAGAACACCACGCCGCCTTGTCAATTTGTCCGAGCTGCGGAGCGATGATCAATGACACGGTTCGTGAAGAGTTGGAAGTTAAAAAAACTCCGATTTCAAATCCAAAAATTATGGAGAGAAAAGAAATTTTGAACATTCCGAAAAAATACGAACCACAAATCGCTAAAGCATCCACAACTTCGTCGAAGCCTGAAACACGCGAAATTCCTGTGAAAACGACGGCTCCGACTTTGGTTGAATTTCAGAGTAAAAATTCGACTGTTCCCGAATGGCGTTTGCAAATTCAAAATGCCGTGCGGAAACGTCAGGAATTCGATTCTCTCGGCGGAAGTTCGCAAGCGGTGGCGATGACGAGCGGCGCAAACGCGCTCAAACTTCAGCCGCAAATGCAGACGGAAACCGAGCCGAAAGCTGCACCGGAAACCGTTACACACGCCAATCCGACGTTGAACGCGGCTTTACAGCGCATTGCTCATTCGCGGCGGCAGTTTATCGTGGCGGAAGAAATCGCGCTTGCGCCGGTTGAGGTTGAAGAAACGCCCACGCCGCAGAAAAATTATCCGTTTCGTATTGCCGCCAAAGAAGGCACGATTTTGCCCGACCCGAAACCGGCGACGATAAATCAAACCATCAAACCGCGCAATATTTCAACACTAAAAACGGAGGCGAAAACATTTGACACAAACAAATTGCCGCCTTTACCGGACGAAGTTTCCGCAACATTTAATATTCACAAAACCGCTACGGACGATTTACATAAAACGGTCGCGGACGAAGAAGTTCAAAAAACCGAACTGAAATTAGTTGAACCGGAAGAAGAAATCGAAGACATCGCGCCGTTTGCAATGCGCTTTAATGCCGGACTTTTCGATTTGATTATCGGCTCGTTTGCAACGCTGATTTTGCTTTCGCCGTTTATGTTAAAAGGCGGTTGGTTCACCTTTGGCGGATTTTTAGGTTTTTTGGCAATTTGTGCGGTTGTGATGTTCGTTTATATGACGGTTGCAGTCGGATTTTACGGCAGAACACTCGGAATGCGCCTGTTTTCGCTCGAAGTCGTGGACATCGAAGGCGAAAATTATCCGTCAATTCATCAAGCCGCAGTCAGCGCATCGCTTTATTTGCTCTCGATGGCTTTCGGCGGCGCGGGTTTTTTGACACTTCCCTTCAACGAAGAAAAACGCGCCGTTCACGATATTGCTTCGGGAACGATTGTCGTTAAAGAAATTTAGTTTGATGTCCAAAGTCTAAAGTCCAAAGTCGAAAAAAACTTTCTCGGCTTTGGACTTTAGACTTTGGACTTTAGACTATTTTAGTGAACAATTTAACACTCGAAAAAATTAATGCCGAGCTTTCGTCTGTTTTGAACGGACGAAAGCTCGGCAAAATTTTTCCTCTTTCGCGGTTTCAGTTGGCGATTGATTTTCGGCTTACCGATTCGCGCTATCTTTTTATCAGTTTTGAGCCTTCTGCGCCGCGCATTTTTCTTATCAAAAGACGTTTGCGCGATTTGGAAAAAGCATCAAAAAATCCTGCGCCTTTTCTTCTTTACCTGCGAAAAAAACTTTCAAATGCGTTTTTAGATAATATTGAGAAATTAAAAAATGAACGCATTTTGCGTTTTGAATTTTCGGCTGTAAGCGAAATCGGACAGAAGGAAAATTTTGCTTTAATCGTCCAATTAACGGGACGTTCGGCGAATCTTTTTCTGCTTGATGAACGCGATTTCATCATTGACACAAGCCGCGAGAATTCCGGCGAAGGTCAGTTGGTCGGACAGAAATTTGCGCCGCCGTTTCGGGAAGAGGCGAAGAGGAAAAGAGGAGAAGAGGAGATTTTTCCGCAGGGAAAATTCGAGAGTTTATCGGAAAGTCTCGATAATTTTTATCTTGAAAAAGAAGCGGAAAATGCCTTTAAATCTAAAGCAATTTCGGCTCGAAGTCGTTTGAATTCGGAATTAAAAAAACGCGAAAAACAAGTCGCAAACTTGAATGCGGACTTGGCAAAACACGGCAACGCGGAAACTTGGAAAAGATTCGGCGATTTGATTTTGGCGAATTTGGCGGATGCGGTGAGGATTGATAATAAAGTTTTAGTTGTTGATTATTTTGGTGAAAATCTGCCAACGATTGAAATTGAAATTGACGAAACAGACGAATTGACGCAAGCCGCCGAAAAGTTTTTCAAAAAATATACAAAAGCGCGAAACGCGAAAGCAGAAATTGCCAAACGGCTTGCGGCTTTGGAATTACAGATTACAGATTACAAATTACAAATTGAACGACTCGAAACGGCAATCGCGGAAAAGGACGATGCGATTTTAGATGAATTTATTGGAGAAAAGCCCGAAAAGATTTCGGCAAAATCGAAAGAAAAAACCACCGAAACAATCAAATGCGCGAGAAAATTTATTTCGTCCGACGGTTTTGAAATCTTGGTTGGAAAAGGCGCAAAAGACAATGATTTTTTGACGTTTCGTATTGCAAAATCGAATGATTTATGGCTTCACGCGGCAGATTATCCGGGTTCGCACGTTGTTGTCAAAAATCCGAATCGCGGAGAAATTCCCCAGAAAACTTTGCTCGAAGCCGCGCAGTTTGCCGCATTTTACAGCACAGCGAAAGAACAACCGAAAGTTGCCGTTCATTACACGCAAAAAAAATTTGTTAATAAACCGAAAGGCGCGGCACTTGGGCTTGTAAGTTTAGCAAGTTTCAAAACGATTTTAGTCGAACCTTTTATCGGACAAAGAGACTGAGAGACGAAGAGACGGAGAGATTTTTTTCTCGCTCCGTCTCTTCGTCTCTCAGTTTCACCGTCATTGATTCATAACTTTTTCAACCGTTTCTTTCATCGAATTGATAACCTTCGGACCACCGCCGGCGAAAACTCCGGTCAGGCGATTTTCGCGGTCAATCAGAATGGTTTGCGGAATGCCGTTCATTTGTGAAAGTTTGACAAATTCGTTAGTCAATTTTTGATCGGAATAGGCTTGCGCGTAATTGAGTTTCATTTTTCCGGCAAAATCATTGATTTCGGCAACGGTTTCTTGATCGGTGTTTAAGCCGATGATTTCCAAGCCTTTATCGCGGTATTTGTTCTGCATTTCGACCAGATGCGGCATTTCCGAACGGCAAGGTCCGCACCACGTCGCCCATAAATTCAACAAGATTACTTTGCCTTTTTTGTCTTCGACTTTAAAACTCGTGCCGTCAAGCATTTTAATTTCCGTCTGCAAAATTGCCGACGGCGCGAGCGGATAACCATTGGGATTTGAATCTTTCTTTGCGTCTGTTGTTTTATCGTCCTTCGGCGCGAGATTGACCGAATCGGTTTTTGCCGTTTCACAGCCGGAAAAAACAATGCACAGTGCGACAAATAAAATTGCGTTGGTAAATAAATTCTTCATAAAACTTGCGTTAAAATCTTTCCGCATATCACATTCTACCTTATTCATTATTTTGCATTAAATCAATAATAAATAATAAAAATTGCCAATTAGAAAGCGAAGAGTTTGCCTACGAAACAACCGAAAAAGATAAAACCATTTGAAAAACTTTTCGTTTATTTCGTATGTTTCGCAGGCAAACAAAAAATCATAACCGACAACTCAAGTTAATAATAATACGAAGTTGCGTGATAATTATGAAAAAAACAGAACCACAAAAACACACAAAAACACACAAATTCTAGTGTTTTTTTTGTGTAGTTTTGTGTGTTTTTGTGGTTAATTTCATCCTCATTTTTTCACGCAACTTATTATAAGATGCAAAATTTGCAGTTTTTTATTCCTTAAAAATCGTCAAGCGATGTCCTGCATTCGCAAAACGATGAGAGTTGCCATCACGAGCATAAAAAACATCATCATCAAGATTAACTGATTAACGATTTCATTCATCCAAGGATGCAGAAAATCAATGTAATTGCTTAAATCTTTTTTAATTTTTTCGGCTTCTTTGATTTTCGGTTCTTCCTTCATTTCGGGTGCTTTCGGCTTTGTCGGATTTTCGCCACGTCCGAGCCTGGTTTGATAATCTTCCATATCGTCCTTGTAATCGTCCATATCTTTTTTGGCATCCGAACGATAATCTTTTATATCTTTTTTCGCATCATCAATGATTTTGCGGTTTTTGCTTTCGATTTGTTCATAATATCCGCAAGTTGAATCCGTATCGCAATTTTTTTCTAAATTTTTATCTTCTTCATCGCGCAGAACGGGCAAATCGGACAATCGTTTCATTGTGTCAAACGCCCAACTTGCAGGCATTATAAGACTGCCGACTCGTGCCATTCCGTAGGGAATTCCAACCAAACCCGAAAACAAAATCTGCGGAATCAAAATCAGAGGCACGAGCGAAGTTGCCATTTCCGAAGTTTTCACGAGCGCGGAAATCAAAAGCCCAAG
>CALMEH010000363.1 GCA_937863115.1 uncultured Acidobacteriota bacterium | reverse complement strand
TTTTTGCCAAAACCCCTCTTTTCCCCCCGCCGCAAAAAGTTTTAATTCGCCGTCATCAGCGCGTTTTTCAAGCGCGATTTCCAACACTTCAAATGCCTCAACCGTGCGTCCCATCTCGCGCAAGGCGTGAAAAAGGCTCTGCACCGGCAAATTTGAACGATTTCCGAAACGCTCAAAACGGTCGCGCAAAAATTGTAATGCTTCTTCATCTTTTTTCAGATAGCGCATCGCTAAAAAATACGAATAAGAAAATTGTTCCTCCTTGTCGTTCAAACAAGCGGCAAAACGGTAAAGTTCGGCTGCTTCTTCAAAACGTCGTTTTGACCAGAAAACATCGGCAATAGAACGATAAGTTTGCGCGGCGTAAGGTAATTTTCGGAGTGATTTGTAAAGCCAACGCAATGCCCGTGCGTGACTGTGCGCGTCGAGACCGAGTTCCGCGCCAAACATCTGCCACAAAAGCGGATCGGTCTTTTTTGCTTTGGAAAATTCTTCTAGTTTTTGCAAACGCACAGCGCGGCTCAAAAATTCGTTTGAAAGACTCAAACAACTCATTTTCAGATTGATGTCTTCGGGAAATTCTCCAGAAGTTTTTCCGCCGCTTCAAGCAGTTTTAGATTATTTGCATCATACCGCGCGAGAGTCCAACGCGCCGACCACGTTAAACGATGCGCCGGAAATTCCTTCTCCATCGCGGAAAAGGCTTTTGCCGCCGCCTCACGGTCGTGATTTTCAAGCGCGGTTTCAACAGCAAACTGAAAATCGTATTGACGGCTTTCGGCAAACTCCAAATCGCTTAAAAGTTCGGCTTTTTCTTTCGGAGTGAGAGCCAATCCACGTGGACCATTAGACTTTTGATTTTCGAGCAGTTCTTCGGCGAGATATTCATCAAAACGCTGATAAAACGGGTCGCGCACAAGAAATGTCCGGCGTTTTTCATCATAGCCGACAACCGCTTGAAGATGTCCGTTACCGGGCTGAATGGTCGCCAGCGTGAACGGCACACCGCGATTGATAAGTTCGGTGGTATTTTTCCAATTTATCGTAAATTCGCGCGTTTCCCATCCGTTTTGATTTGCCCACAAACGCTCTTTATAAGCCGGAGTTCCGTCATAACACATTTCGTCTGCGAGTTCGAGATGTTCGTTTTTTTTCTCCCAAAAGCGGCTGATATTGGATAGCGTTGCCGGCGCACAGGTCAAATGATGTTGACGCAAAAATCCGAGTTTCAACCGCACACGTTTTTTCGTTTCGTCCGAATTTTCGAGATTTTCCTTGATTTTCAGATGAAAAGGACTTGACGAAACTCCGGCAAATTCAATTGCTTTCGGAATATCGCCGTTCAGATAAGCAGAATCGGAAAGACTTCCATAAAGCCATTCGGAAAATTTTTCTTCGCGCAGAGGCGTTAATTCGATTATTCGTTCAAGCGAAGCAAAAGCTTCTTTGTGCATTCCGAGTTCGGTTTGCAAATCGGCAAGTTGGCGAACAATCCAAATATTTTCCAATCTCGGTGAGGCTTCAGTCAAAATTTCCAAAGCTTCATCGTATCTCTCCAAAAGCGTCAAGATATGCGCCGTTTGATAAACCGAACTTCGTCCGCCGCCGTCAATTTCCAACGCCTTGCGGCTCATTTCCAGAGATTCTTCATAGCGGTCTTGAAATTCGAGATTGTGCGCCATTGAAACCCAAACCCAAGATTCTTGCGGCGCAATCTCCAAAGCCTTTTGATGCCATATGTCAGCCGCCGGAAAATCGCGCAGTTGCACGAAAATTTCCGCTCGCAAACAAGTCCACCAAGCCTTCAAACGCTCATCGCCGCGAAATTCGCCATTGTGTTTCCTGACAAAAATCAGTGCAGGTAACGCACCTTTGCGATGCAGAATATCGGAAGCGTAATAAAACAAAGCCCGCGGATGTTTTTTATCATTGCGCCAAGCCTTTGCCGTCCATTTGCGGCTCATTTCAATTGCTCCCAAATTGTAAGCCAGATGCGAAGCCATCATTATTGCTTCCGTTCCTTCCCATTCTGCCAAAGGAGCGATTGTTTGCGCCAATTTATAGGCTTGAGAATGCAGACTTTTTTCGTGAAGTTCAGTAATTTGTTGCAGTTCGTTTTCAGGAATAAACATTGCGGTAAAACATAATTTCAGACTTTAAAATACGAGCTAAACTCATCTGATTAATCTAACACGATAAGTGCGCTTTGAAAAGAAAATCGGCAAAAAAATTACGGTTCGATTCTGATGTTTGCTCCAACCGGCACAGCATCAAAAATCTCCTTCATTTCTTCATCGCGCAAAGCCATACAACCCCAAGTCCAATCTTTGATAACTCCGCCGCCGTGGATGTAAATCGCGCCACCGAGTTTGGTATTTTGCGGCGGCATTTTTTTATTATTTATTGCTTCGATTATCGCGTCGTGTTCTTCCCGCGAGATTAGATTTTCTTTCAAACCGCGCTGGGCATCTTCAACGGACGGATAACTTACGCCCAAAGACAGATAAAATTTGCTTTGATTATTTTTCACAAAAACATAAAAATCTCCTTCCGGAGTTTTCCCGTCGCCTTCTTTTTCTTTATCGCCAACAGGCGTAAAACCTAAAACAATATCGTAAGTTTTGATGAGCTTTTCACCATCGAAAACATACAATTTTCGTTCGCTTTTTTTGACAGTCAGACGCGGATTTTCGAGTTTCGGCATTTCAAATTTTTCCCAAGGCATTACCAAAAATTGATTTAAGACAAAAAATATCACAAACGAAAGAGAGACAATCACGGGAA
>CALMEH010000362.1 GCA_937863115.1 uncultured Acidobacteriota bacterium | reverse complement strand
TATTACAGATGCTGACAGACCTAATTTTAGTGGCGGTAACACAACACCCGCACCGGGAGGAAATCATCCTTTTACTGGCACTACACTTTCATTAGGAGCAAATACAAAATGGGATGTTTCAAGACAAATGAGGGCAAATATATTAAATCCGGCAAATATTGCTAACAATGATTTTTTACAGCCGCCTTTCGTTAATGTAAATTATCCTGCTAATAACGTCGAAGGAAATGATGATGCACTCGTTCTTAATGAAAATAATGACCCATATACAAATAATGGCATTCTTACAGATAGAGATAGACCAATATATGGAATTGTTGATAGAGCAGGAGCCAATGGAGATACCTATGAGGCGCATCTACACTTCAGGCAATTTACCCGTCTTGAAATTGAAGGTAATTGGACAAGAATTTCTGATGATTTTCTTTGGAGAATTCATCTCAATTTTATTAAAGTAAATGGTTTCTGGGAAAATAACGCAAGTAATAAAGCGTTGGATAATGCCGGCTTCTAAGGCAATTAAAGTTTAAGGGAGATTAGAATATGATTGATATATTAACTGTGCTTTTATGGGTGGCACTTTCAGCTAATCCGAGTAATTCGGGGACAAGAAACGATTCATATAAAAACCAACAAATTACGACAATAGAAACTTCATCGAATTATCAACAAGATGCTATTTTGAGCAAGGATTATTCTGTTGCTAAAAATGCTCTTGACAACGCTGTTTTAGAGCGTGATGAAACAACTATTCGACTTGGCTTGAAAAATAATTCGCTCATTTTTAAAAAAGATGTTGTGCAAGCAATTAAGCAACTTTATTATCAAGCGTTTGTGCCGGACTTGATAAAGGCTTTGGAAGAAAATCAAGCGATAATTGATGGCGGAAGCGAGATGCGAATTATGCAGAATGATTTAACTAAAGCCATCGTTTCGGCTTTAAAGCATTTAACCGGGCTGACGTTTCCTAACACAGAAAATTTGTCGCAAGGCGATATTCAAAAAATTCTGGAAGAAAGCCGCGAATGGTATCAAGTTAATGAATTGCAAATAATGGAAATCGTCAAAGCCGAAAGGTTGGAAAGGCAACAAGAAACACCGATTTTAAGCAAAAACTATAGTGTTGCTAAATTAGCTCTTAATAAAGCAATTTTGGAAAAAGATAAATCAACCATTCTGCTTGGGTTAAACGGCTTTTCACTTTTAATAAAAAGAGACGCTGTTCAAGCCATCAAACAGTTTAATGATAAATCTTTTGTGCCGAACTTGATAAAGGCTTTGGATGAAAATCAAGGAGTTATGAGCGGTGGTAGTGAAACCGAAGCCGAGCAGCAAGAATTGAATAAGGGGATTATTTTGGCATTAAAACAACTAACCGGATTAGAGTTTTCTTATCTTACTAATTCGTCAACTATTCCTTGCTTTTCTGATTGCCCATCAAAAGATATTCTAAGAGTTTTAAAGGAAAGTCGTGAGTGGTGGAAAAAGAATCAATCTGTAAATTGATACTTGTTACGAGTTATTAGGAATTGAAAGATGAAAAATATCGCTTGTTTTTTAATTTTATTTGCAGCATTGTGCAGTATTGCAATTTCGCAGACTGAAACTTTGCCCTCCAATCAAATTGATGAGCAAAAGAAAAATGCAAATGTGCAAATAAATCAGCAAGATAAGTATAAAGAAGATTTACTCCGCCTCCAAAAATTTCGATTATCAGGCACTTTAGACGATTTATTAGCGGAAGGTAATAAAATTGAAAAAGATTGGTGGAAATCCGGTGAATCTTACGGGAATTTGATGCTTGAGTTTCTCGGCATTCTAACTTCAAAAAGATATATTAGTGATGATGATAAAGCCCTGAATTTAAGTCAAAATTATGTAATACAAGCATTAAGGAATGCAGACAGTTTTGATTTTGAAATAGAGTGGCAATTCTTAATTAAATTAAGATATTCACTTTCCGAAAGTAAATTAAGTGATATTCAAATTAAGGAAAGGCGTGAACGGGTGAAGCTGTGGTTACATCTTATACATTGCTTGGAAACTGAAAAAGATAAAAATTTTGACCCGAATGATTTGCCTTTATTAAATGTTACGCCGCCGGAAGGTGTTCCGGTAAGATTCTCAGGAATGTCGCCCGCTCTCATAGAAGATCCCCGACTTCGTGCAGAATATGAAAAAGCTATTGAGGCAAATGCTAAAAAGATAAAATACTATAATCATCAGTATAAACTACGCCAAAATGAAGTTCTTTTCGTAAGAGATGCAGTTAAATATATTTCAAAAGTCTATTCAAATCCCCCGATTAATTCGGAAGAAATTGAAAGGCTTCTAAATGAATATAAAATAACTGAAGACATAAAAAAGATGATAAATGAGCAAATAAAACAAGAACTTAAAGATAAAGAAAACTCCTGATTGTTTAAAAGTATCGGAACAAAACTCCTTTGTTGGAAATTTGGGAGGGAGAATGGCTTATCGCATTTTAATAATTATAACTTTAATTATTAGTTACTCGCAGTTATCGTTATTGGCGCAGAACCAATATGAAGAGTTACTAATGACAAGTCAAATGGTTGTTGTCGGAAGAGTCGAAAAAACTCTTTCGGTAATTGATTCAAAGAAAATGAAGGAGGCATCTGAGGATTTGCAAAAGGTCGAGGAAGCCGTGCTTGGTCGTTTGACATTCTTCAAGGTCGAGGAAATTGTTTCTGCGGAAAAAGCAATAAAAATTAAGCGCACAGTTTTAGTTTATGTTCCAAAAGGGAATTGGACTGATAGTTCGTTGCCGAGATTCAAAAACAACGAAAGATATTTGCTTTTTCTATCAGTTCAACAAAAAGAAACTTTCTTGGAGAATGCGGTTGTTTCCGACACTAACGAAAAGAAGAATATTTTTGATTATGAGTTTCAACCTGTTTTTAAATTAACAAAAAATAAACATGGTGTAGTGCCATTAACTCAATCAAACGAGGAAATACTAATCAATTTAAGAAAATCAACAAGTTTGCGTTTTTCCCAAAAGACGATTGAGGAATTTCCTTTATTGATGGCTTCATTAGGCAAAAGTGAATTTAGCGGCGGCGAATCTATAGATTTGGTTTTTACAATCAAAAACGAAACCAATTACACGTTAGTTTTATTTGATACTATTGCCGAAAGAAGTTTTGAAATTTCGGTAACGAATGACGAAGGAAAAGAACTTCCTTTATCGGAAATCGGAAAAGAAGAAAAAATCCCGATATTGTAATGGCAAGGGAAACAGTATATTTAGTTCCCGGAAAAGAAATAACTTGGCAACTTGATTTAAGAAGACTGTTTGAAATTAATAAAGCGGGAAATTACTCTGTCAAAGTTGAAAGGAAATATTTTCTTAAAGAAGATATAGAGAACAACCCGAAATTTAACGTGATTTCTTCAAAACTCGTTAAATTCAAGGTTGTAAAATAAATATAATTCAAGCGATGAAAATATGAAACGCTTTTTCGTTGAAAGGTGTAATTCTTGAGCGAAACGATTTGATTTTTTACTCTCGAAAATGATTTTTTGTTGATTTATGGGAATTTTTGCAGAAAAACTTTGAAATTTGTCGAAAACTTGAAATTTTTAGCGATTGAGAAGAATTTCTCCGAATTGATGAATTTTTTTGGTGATTGACGCTGAAAAATCCAAATTAATGGATGTTTTTGGCGATTGAAGTTATTTTTTTGAAATTGACGTGATTTTTTGTTGGTTGATGCGAATTTTGCTGAATTGGGATTTTGGAGGATTTATAAATTATGAATGATGCACATCGCCGACGGATGGATAAGATTGATCGTGAACGGGTTTTTATTACCGATAACGCCGTTGATTTTCCGAAGGATTCGCCCGTTGATATTGTTTCGGGGAACATCAACGCCAAAGCGACGGATACTTTGGCGCGTGATGCCGATTTAGCGGCGGCTTTTGGCGGCAAGGCGCAAGCGATGTCAATCAAAGGCGACCGACGCGATAATTTGCTCGAAGCGTTTCGTGAAATCGTTTTGGGCGCAAAGGCAATCGGAAACTCGGCTGTGCCGGGAATTACGGCAAGATTCAAGATGCCCGAACCGCGCACGGAACAAAATCTTTTGGCAACGGCTGATGCTTTCTTTACTGATACAGCCGCTTTGGAACAGCAATTTATTGATGTCGGTTTGGACGCGGATTTTCGCACGGCTTTAATAACCGCGAAAAATAATTTTCAAACTGCCCGCGACGAAGCCGACAGCGAAGCCGAAGAACACGGCGAAGCGGTCGGCGCACTCGATGCGTTAATGCGCGAAATGATGCAGTTATCGCGTCAGCGTTCGGCGATGGTCAAACTGAAATACAAAAATAACCCCGGCAAACTCGCGGCGTGGGCAATCGCCTCGCACCTCGAAAGCGCACCGAAAAAACCGGCAACCCCGTAAATTACTTGGATTTTTCAGAAAAATAAGTTACAATTTTACGTTGTCCCCAACCAACATAATTTTTCTTTATTATTTAAGTAAATATGAACTTTAAATCTATTTCCGTATTCATCGGAATATTTCTAATCTTAATCGGTTTGCAAACCGACGCTTTTGCGCGAAGAATTAAACTTCGCAGTTCGATTGCGCCAACCTGTGCGACGACTTCGACATTAAAATATGCCGATATTTATGCCGACGGAAACATCGCCGTAATGGGAAGCTATAATTGCCGCGGCGCGTTTATTTTCGATATTTCAAATCCCGATGCGCCGGTTTTGCGAAATTGGTATAATCCGGGCGCGAATCAGCAATTTCTCGAAGCCATCGTTGTCGGAAATCGGGGATATTTCGGAAGTGGTAACGGCGGAGGCGTTCATATCGTTGATTTAACTAATCCGGCAAGTCCGGTTTTGTTGGGAATTGTCAATGCCGCCAATGGAAACGCCCACGCTTCGATTCACGAAATGAATGTT
Organism: uncultured Acidobacteriota bacterium; assembly: GCA_937863115.1. Taxonomy (GTDB): domain Bacteria; phylum Acidobacteriota; class Blastocatellia; order Pyrinomonadales; family Pyrinomonadaceae; genus CALMEH01. The sequence continues at coordinate 885 of CALMEH010000362.1, read as the reverse complement.
TTTACGCAAAACGGTCAAACCTTTTTGCTTGAAAATTTCAATTCGCTTTCCAATAAAACGCTTAAAGTTATAAACGTAACGAATCCGGCGGCGGCGGTTTTTGTGCGCGATATTGTGCCGACTGATCCGCAATGGGTTCACGCGATGCACATTCGCGGAAATCGTTTGTTCACTTCGGGTTGGGGCAACAGCACAGCTCGCGGGCGCACGGAAATCTACGATATTTCAAACATTGCCACAACTGCGCCGACGCTGCTCGGTTTTATTGAAGATGCAACTTCGATAACAAATGGAAATTCGATGCACAGCAGTTGGTCGAGCGAGGACGGAAATTATCTTTATTCGTGCCGTGAAACAACGGCAAGCAATTCAGCCAATCCGGCAGATTTAAGAGTTTATGACATTACTAATCCGGCGCAACCGATGATGGTCAATAAGATTTCGATGAACAATCTCGGAATCAACGCCGTGTCGCCGCATAATCCGGTTGTGATGGGCAACAAACTCTATATTTCGTGGTATCAAGCCGGAACACAGATTTTTGACATCAGCAATCCGTCAACTCCCGTGAAAATCGGTGAATACGATACTTATGCTCCGGAATTTGTGCCTTCAGATTCAGCCGCTTCGGAATTTGCCGACCAACCTTGGGACATTGTTTGCGGAACGAGTTCGGATGGGCAAAATCTTCTGCCAACGAGTTATGCCGGAAATTGGGCGGTTTTTCCGTTTTTAGGGGAAGATAAAGTGCTTTTGGGAGATTTGGCAACGGGTTTGTATGTTGTTGATGTTACCGTTCAAAATCAAGTTTCCGATTTTGACGGCGACCGTCGCACAGATTATTCGGTTTTTTCCCCAAGCACGGGAAATTGGACACTTGAAAAC
>CALMEH010000361.1 GCA_937863115.1 uncultured Acidobacteriota bacterium | reverse complement strand
GAAATAAAAGGTGAAGAAACTAAGGCAAATTCAAGCAATTTAGCTTCGGTTGATTCGGGCGACAGAATTGATGTTTTGGTTGTTTATACAACCGCAACCAAGAACTTTCTCGGCGGCGACGCGCAAGCGCAAACCTTGGCGCAACAAGCGATTGACGCAACAAACACGGCTTATATCAACAGCAAAATCCGTCAGCGTGTCCGAATGGTTCACGCCCAAGAATATCTTTACACCGAAACGACGAGCGGAAGCACGGATTTGAGTAATTTGCGAAGCAATGTTGATATTCAAAATCTTCGCAACACACACAGAGCCGATTTGGTTTCAATGATTGGCGAAATTCAAGGCGCGTGCGGCGTTGGTTATTTAATGGGCGCAGATTCTCCAAATTCACAAAACAATGGCTTTACCGTTACAGCGCGAAGTTGTGCCGTCGGAAATCTGAGTTTCGCACACGAACTCGGACACAATATGGGAAGCGCACACAACCCCGAAAACGGTTCGAGTTCGACGTATTCGTTCGGTTTCGGGCATTATGTCAACGGCAATTATCGAACGGTTATGTCCTATGTTGATCCGTGCGCCAACGGTTGCACTCGCCGCCCGTATTTTTCAAATCCGAATGTTGTATTTAACGGATTTCCAACCGGAATTGATAACGCCCGCGACAATGCGCGTTCGATAAATTTGACAGCAGACTCAATCGCAAATTATCGTTACAGCGGCGCAAATTTGATGCTGAATAACTTCAACGGCGGCGATGTTTTACCGCGAAACATTGCGCGAAATTTAACTTGGTCGTCGGAAAATATTACCGGCAACGTCCGCATCGAAATCTCCCGCGACGAAAGCACGAATTGGGAAACTCTAATCGCCAGCACGCCCAACGACGGAGCAGAAAATATCACGATTTACGGTCGCCCTACACGTCGCGCCAGAGTCCGAGTCGTCAGCATTGATAACCCGATTTACAGCGATTCGAGCGTCAGAAATGTTACAATACGATAAATTATTTAACCGAAATTTTACTTTTGATAATTACCGATTTATCGCTGTCGTTTGCAAAAACCAAAACATAATTTTCTTTAACGAGAGTTGCGTCAACGACTGATTTTTTTGCTTCGCCGAAGCTGAACATTTTGAAATTCGGGTCGGGAAAATGTTCATCATACACGGTTTGCAGATAAACGTAACCGATGATTGATTCGCCTTGTAAAACTTCGACTTCGCCGACGATCTTTGCGGTTTCGGCTTTGACGGTGAACGATTTGGCGTAGGAAGATTTGGCGTAGATTTCGATTCGTTCGTTGATTATTTCGACTTCTTTTACGGGCGTTTCGGTGTTTGATTGATTCGTGTTTGAATTGTCCGCATTGAAGTTTTTGTGAAAGTTATCGAGATTCGAGTTTGTAGTTGAGTTCGTTTTGCCCGTTGGCGTTTTGGCAACGGAATTTGTTTTGGCGGGATTTTGCGGGATTTGCGGTTTATTCGGATTCATCAGCAAATAAACGCCGAAAATCGAAGCCGGAATTGCCAACAACGCGACGATTAACGCAATCCATTTTATATTCGATGAAGTTTTCGCAGTATTTTCGGGCGAGTTTTTCGTAACTTGTGAATCGTTTTTCAAAACGGTTTGCTCTGCGCTTTCAATTCCCGAAATGCGTTCGCCGCAGTTTGTGCAGAAAATCAAATCGTTATCAACTTTTTCGTGACAATTTTGGCAAATCATAATTATTAACGCTCTTTGAAATGTTAAGTTAATCCACGCAAAAGCGTCAAATTTTCAAAAGTGTAATTTAGTTATCCGCAATGATTTGTGATATTTTAATGCTATGAAAATCCGCAAACTACAACTAAAAAACATCGGCGTTTTCGATGACGAAACCATCACATTTCAGCCATGCCCCGCGAAAGATAAAGCAGAAATTCATATTTTTACAGGTGAAAATGGAACAGGTAAAACAACTATTCTAATGGCTTTAGCGAGTGCCTTCAGATATTTACCAAATTTCCATAAAGAGAAAGAAAGCCTTGTTGGGTTTACTGATTTCTTAAATCAAGTTGGTAGTGCAGAAGCAAAAACTCAACAAGAGGAACAGTTAAAACATACATTTGGTAATATGTTTGATGTTCTCCAAGAAAGACTTTTCGAGCCTGATAGAAATAAGGCTAAAGCTGATGAATTTTGTAAGCGTTTCAGATTTTTCGATGTTGAAAGTGATATTTCCAAAAGCTCTGTAATTGTTGATGGGTTTGAAATTTATGGTTGTTCAGAATGTGGTGATATTGTTCATTCTAAAGAAGTTAAACTTTATAGTAAATTATCTTCTGAACCATCGAACACTCTTATTAAAAAATATGAAGTTCCTTTTGCTCTTTTTGCTTATTCAGGTTATCGCCGAATCAAAGACGAACTAATTCAAATAGGAAAAGAAAACGATGAAAATCCTTTGTATCAAGCCTTAGATTTTGTAAAAAATGAGAACTCAGCTTTTACAGTAAATCAATGGATTGGACAGAATCTTTTGAATAGCTCATTAGCTCAAACAAAGAAAAAACTAGAGGAAGCCAAACATTTTAATAGGAAAGTCCAAACTTTAGAAAAAGTCATTAATGACATTATTCGTAAAGAAACTAAAGACGTTAACCTTAAATTTGAAATGCAAAGTGCGACAAAACTTGTTCTTATTAAGGATAACCGGGAACTGGATTTTGACGTTTTACCCGATGGCTTAAATTCTTTGATTAGCTGGATTGGCGATTTGCTTATGCGGCTTGATTCGTTGAAATGGGAAAATGACACACCGATCTTTGACCGCGAAATTATTTTATTCTTAGATGAAATCGAAGTGCATTTGCATCCTTCGTGGCAGAGAAAAGTTTTGCCGATTATCCAAACATTATTCAAAAACGCGCAGATTTTTGTTTCGACGCATTCGCCGTTTGTGGTTAATTCGGTTGATGATGCGTGGGTTTATAAATTGAAATTTAATAGCAAAGGTAAAGTGAAGAAGGCAAGTGTTAAAAGGACGGAAAATAGCCAAAGTATTACACAAGTTTTGCGAGAGGTTTTTGATATTTACGGACTTTTCGGCAAAGAAGTGCAGGACAATATAGATGAATTTGAAAAACTTAGAGATAAGATTCTTTCAAATGGCACGGATTTAGAAGCCGAAAATGAGCTACTAAAAATTGCAAAACTTTTAGCAAAAGAACCAAGTGATCAAATTAAGAACATAGTAAGAGGTGAACTTGAACAATTAAGCGAAATTAAAGGTAAAAATTTTTTGATATGAAAATGACTTTGAGAACCCCGATTCCGCGTTGCTTGAAAGGGAAAAGCAAAAATTGGGGAATAGTTTACGATAATTATTTAGTTTTAAAGCCGAAATCTCAATATTTTAGTTGGCATAGCTGTTACAAAGAAATTGAGGAAGCATTGTTTCAAATGAACCTTAATCATTGTTCTTTTTGTGATATTAGACCATTGAGAGCATCAGGACCAACTATTGAACATTTTAAGCCAAAGAAACAATTCCCATTATTCGCATATTATTGGTCAAATTTATTTTATTCTTGTTCAAATTGCCAGAAGAAGAACAAAAGGTTCAGCTCTAAGCTCTTAAAACCAGACCGCTCGGATTATGAATTTAATCATTTTTTTATCCGTAATTTTTCTACAGGTGAAATCAAACCCAATCCTGCTCGTAGCAAGGAAGAGCAAAAAAGAGCCGATGTTACAATTAGATTTTATGGATTAAATAAGTGGGGAAGACCTGACGAAAGATTCAAAGAAAGAAATGACTTTTGGGAAGACAAAGGTTTAGGAAAAGCAAAAACTAACGATTTAAATAATTATTCATATAGATTTTATTTGCAGTAATGAAAACAGTAGAAAAACAAACAAGACTTAAAGAATTAACCGAAGAATATACACGCCTCGAACGAAAACTCAAACTCGGCGGCGGCGTTGAGAAAATCGAGAAAATCCATAAACAAGGCAAATTAACGGCGCGTGAGCGGATTGATTTGTTGTTTGACGAAGGCGAATATCAACAGGAAATCGGTTTGCTCGTTGCTTATGACGAATATAACGGTCAAGCTCCGGCGGCGGCGGTTGTTACTTCGATTGGGAAGATTCACGGGCGTGAATGCGTTGTCGTGGCAAATGATGCGACGATAAAAGCGGGCGCGTGGTATCCCGAAACGATTAAGAAAATTCTTCGCGCACAGGAAATTGCGATGCGGAATCGTGTGCCGATTGTTTATCTGGTTGATTCGGCGGGCGTGAATTTGCCGTATCAAGGCGGCGTTTTTCCCGGACAATACGGCGCGGCGCGGGTTTTTTATTATAATTCGCTGATGCGCCGCTATTTAAAAGGTCCGCAGATTTCTG
>CALMEH010000360.1 GCA_937863115.1 uncultured Acidobacteriota bacterium | reverse complement strand
CGAGCGAATTTTCCTTCGCGTAAATTTCTTCCAAAAGTTCGTCTGCGTCCGCATAATCCGCCGAAGCCGCAAACGCGATTACGCCTTGATGATTTGCGCCCGGTTCAATCAATTTTGCCAAACTTTCACGGGGCGTTTTCTGAAACGGAACGTGGTTTTCCCTTGCCAAATCAATAATTTCGGCAATTCGATGCTCACGCGCACCGTCCGCAATCAGAATCTTTTCGACGCGCCGCGAGTTTGCGCGTAACGCTTCCAACACCGGAAGTAACCCAAAAATTATCCGCGAACTCGAAGAAGTTTTCTCAAAATCTCTTTTCTCCGCCTCTCCGCGTCTCTGCGGTTCAAATTTTCCCTTTTCTCTTTTCCCTTTTCCCTTTTGCTCTTTTCCCTTAAAAGATTTCATAAAATATGCCGTTGAAGGCGCGAGAATTTATTAAACTGTGTCCAATTACTGACTTTTGTTACATTTTCCAAGTTGAATTTGCCGAATTTTTGGCGCGTCAAACCTTTTGAATCCTTCATTTCCTCGGCTTCCCAAATGCTTGCCAAACTTTCGCGCACTGACGCATAATTTTCAACTATTTTCAAATTCGGCGCAACTGATTTTAATTTTTCCGCAAGTTTTTTCAGATTTTCGTTCGCCGTCATTCCTTTTTCCGCTTCGAGCGTGGAAAAATCAAAGCCTTTGACAAAAACGCGAAAACCTTCAACGTCCGAATGGCTGTAAATATCGAAAAGCATTTCGTCCGAAGCGGTTTCGGTGGAATCAAGCAATATATTTTCGCCTTTTTTGCGGTTTTCGATCGAACTTGTCCTGCGCTCGAAAATCGTGCCGAAAACCATCAAAACCAAATCTTGAACATCAATTTCGACGATTTCATCCGTATTAAAAAGAACTAAAATCAACTTATCGTCCCAAAATTCCACGCCGCGCAGACGTTGCGGCATTTTGTTTGCCGCCAACTTTTCATCGCTTAGAATTAAAGTTTCAAAACCGAATTCCTTCAACCTTTCGCCGATAATTACGGCTTCTTTTTCAGACTCGACACGCGCCAAAGGCAGAGCCGTCTGCGACGCGCAAATTTTTTCGAGCGTCACGGTATCGAGATTAACGATTTTTGCGATTTCCCCCAAAGATTTTTCGTCAAAGTTGCTTGGATTCGGCGTGTAAATCAAATTAAAGCCTTTCTCCCAAGCCTCTAATTTCCGCAAATTTGTTTTAATTCGTTTGAATTGTTCCGCACTGATTTCGAGTTCTTTTCCGCAATAAAAACACTTCACCCGAGTTGGCGGATTCGTCCGCTGACAAGCACTGCAAGCGACCATTTCTTCGGGCTTAAACGCAATTTCTTCGGTCATCACGGGCAAATTTTTCAGCCAATCTTCATCGTGAATCTTTTCGGCTTTTTTTTCCATAAAACTATTATACTCAGTCGGAACAGCGAGCGGTAGCGACCTGTTAAAATGAGTTATTAAACAGGTCGCTATCGCTCGCTGTTCTGACACGGCTTCAACTTGCCAATTATCCGTGAAAAAGGCAAACTATTATTACTTTTAATTAGTAGTTTTTTTATAGCAGTCAGAATTTCAGAAAAACAGGATAATAATATAACAAAGAGTCTTATTTTTATAATTTAATTTATTGAAAAATCAAAAGTTAAGGTAGGAATTTAATCCCCGTTTTTTTTACCTAATTCCGACTGCTTTTCAGATTATCTTAAAATTTTATCAGAAAGGTTTTTGAATAATGCAGTTTGATATGAGTGCCAACTCGTCTTGGCAGTTCGGACATCGCGGACGAGTGGCGGTTTTTTTTTGTGGGGATAATTTTTTTCACGCCCCCCGATTTTATAATATTTGTATAAAATACAACAAAAATCTTGGCCTTCTTCTCCGGGACGGGAGGGTTCTTCCCGCCTTTTTTTTTACCGGCGTTGATGCCGGCGCGGAACGTCAGCAAGGTTTTCTATTATGGATGCGGCGCAACGGTTTTCGCGTCATCCAAAAAGAACTCAAAACCTTCTACGACGGCACGCGCAAAGCAAATCTCGATGTTGAAATCGCGGTTGATATGCTCAGTTTGGCGGGCAGATATGATACGGCGGTTTTGGTTTCGGGCGACGAAGATTTTGTTTACGCGCTCAATGCGGTTGCGTATAAAGGTTGCCGCGTCGAAGTCGCCGGATTTCGTTCAAATACCGCGCCGCGTTTGATTGATGTTGCCGATTTTTTCATTGATTTAGGCGACATTCACGAACTCGTCCGCAAAGATATTTCGCAATCGGGAAGCTACGATGTGCCGTCGTTTATTCCGCCCGACGAAATGCCGCCACCCGAAATCATCCGCCAACCGATTTCGCATTTCGATACTGATTTTGCCGACGAAGAACTCGAAAACTTCCGCGATTTGGTTCGCATTAAAGACGACAGATAAATCAGAAATGAGAAATGAGAAGTGAGAAATGAAATTTACTTCTCATTTCTCACTTCTCATTTCTCACTTAGATATGAAACTTTTCACCGTCAGCGAAGCTAACGAAATGCTCACATTCGTGCGCCCGAAACTCGAAAAAATAAAACGTGAATACGAAAAAATGTCGCTCTACCGCGAATCAGCAAAATCGGCGGCAATAGCGGGAAACGAATCGGGCGGCGGCGGAATGATTGGCGGTTCTGAATACGTCAAATCTCTCTACGAAATCGGCAAACACACCACCGAAATCCACGCACTCGGCATTCAATTAAAAGATTACACACGCGGTTTAATTGATTTCCCTTGCCTAAGAGAAGGTCGCATCGTGCTTTTATGCTGGCAATTCGGCGACGGCGAACATCTCGAATGGTGGCACGAAACCAACACAGGTTTCGCCGGACGACAACCGCTTTGATTTTTATTTTCCACATCAGATTTTCAAATCGTCAATGGCTAAGACGTTGACCGAATTATCAATCCCTTGAAAATCGTCCCAATCATCAGATAGTAAATCTGCATCAAGAAACTTTGCGGTTGCTAAAATAATCGCATCGGGTAATTTTATCTACTTGTTTTTGTTTTTACGATAGATGATGGCTTGGTCAGCAATGGTTTTATTTACTTCAACGATTTCGAGATTGGCAAAGAGTTTATCTATCAAATCTTTTTCATCCGAATTGGCAAACTCATATCCGTAAACTTCCATATATGTGATGATTGAAACATAAAATTCATATTAACAAGATAAAAGTTCTTCCGTATCAATCTTTTACTTGGAAGCAAAAATAATGGAATTGCTGTCTAAAACCGATTTATTCCCACTCATTTCTTAAATTCTTCTGCCACTGACGAGGATTTTCTATTTCGCTAAACATCCCTACTTCACGCATTTTCTCAAATACCGCCCGCAAGTTTTCCTTTTTCGATTTCGGGAAAACCTTCGGCAATTCCTCCAAGATTGTAACCAACGCCCGACGATTTTCTTTCAAACGAACTTCCGTCATCAAACTAACCTTGCCCGTCGTTTCAATTATTGCCTCTAATGTTTGAATCATAAAATCATTCTCACATAATCATTTCTAAACATCAACATTTTATTGTTATTCGATGAGTTACTCATTTTTTTTTCGGCAAGACTCTACGTTATCAAAATATTTTTGACGAGCAACGGTGCAATTAAATTCAGACGGTTATCGTTTGTCCAAAATTCATCGCAGTTGTGGTGCAAAGCGGTTGCCAGATGAAGCGCGTCGGGAGTTTTCAACGAATTAAAATCAGCGCGAAGTTGGGCGGCGTTGCGAAAAACTTCACTTTCCAGCGGCAAAACCTCGACTGTGCGAAACCAATTTTCAAACTTTGTAATCAACAATTCGTTTTCTTGGCGAAGCAGCATTATCAAACATTCCATTTCGGTCAACGGCGAAATACAAAACTTCGCATCCGAATTTGCCGCCAAAGCACTTTCCAATTTAGCGACAAAAGAAGCGTTTTCCTCAACCAAGTAGATTGCCAGACACGAATCGAGATAAATCGAAAGTTCCGCTAATCCCATGAATTACGATTCTCCTCAATTTGCGCTTCCATTTCTTCCGCACTTCGACGCGCTTCGGCAGGCAGACGGTTATTTTGCAGAAACTCCAACATTTGTCCGGCATTTCCCCGACCTGAGCTATCGCCGTTTTCCAAAACCGTTACTAACGCCCTAGTCGGTTTTGTAACGCGCAATTCTTCAAGCAATCTGACTTCGCCCGATGTTTCAATAATGGCTTCAATCGTTTGCAACATAATCCGAATTTTAACAC
>CALMEH010000359.1 GCA_937863115.1 uncultured Acidobacteriota bacterium | reverse complement strand
GAAGTTCTTCGGAGCATATAATTTGGATTGGAATAAAATGTTTAGCTTCGGTGAAAACAATGAAACATCGTTCCAAGTTTACACAACAGTCCAAAGCGGAACTCCGCTGACGACAGTTGTTGATATTTTGAATATTGACACCATCGTTTTGTCAAAACGCGGCGATTTGGGAAGAACGGAAAAATTAACCAATACGGACTTTGCGCTTCGTCACACTTTCCGCTTCGGTAAAGATAATCGTTTGAAACTCGTATTTGATGCCGACATTCTGAATATCTTTAACGAATCCAACGAACTTGGTCGTGAAACACTGTTAAACATTACAAACTACGACTTACCGACCCGACTTTGGGAATTATTACAGCAGCTGAAGCAGGTCAGCCGAATGCTACTGTTTTGGCATTGTCGCGTTTCCAAAGAAACGGTGCGGCAACGATTGCAACTTTAGCAAATCAAAACAGATATGTTTTGTATAATAGAACTAGTGGTTTCCAAGGTGGACGTGAAGTTCGCTTCGGTGTTCGTTTCGTATTCTAAGATTAATAATCTTTGATTACATTCAAAAGCCATCCGAAATTCGGATGGCTTTTTTTCGTTTTTCTATGAAAGCAAAAATCAAGTATCGGAATTTGGCACGTTCATCAGCACTAGCGTTTCTGGTTGCCTTATACCGAAGGCGCGGAAATAAAATGAGAACCGTCAAGTGGTAGCGACTTGATAAAATTCTCCGCCCTCTACCGCCTAACGGTTCTCATTGTTTATCAACATAATTCATCTTTTCAAGCAACTTGGTATTACACACAACTATAAATCGGCTCTAAAAATAAGCAAATTGCCCGGATATGTGAAAGAGGATAAAATCTTCACTCACCTTACGCGATTGTAATTTTCAGCCATCGGAGATGGCGACAGCATGTAGCCCATAGCGCGAGCTATGTGAGTTGGCAAAAAAAATGATTCAAGCCATCGTAGATTGCGGCAGATTCTTTCGCTGTCGTCCGGCTGACGCGGGCTTTACGAACAAAATTGCCACAAACTCCATAGCTCGCGTTATAGGCTACACGCTGTTACCCGCTACGCGAGCTAAAATTTCAAAATTCGCGTAAGGTGAGATCTTCATTAAGATTTTACCTTTCTTCGCTTATCCGGCAGGTGATTTTTTTCGTCTTTAGTTTAATAAACTCAAAAACTAATCATTTTAGCTTTTGGCTTTTTCTTCGTAGGTTTTAATTAAACTTTCTATTTTTTCTTTATCGGGCGCATCCGGGTTGGCTTTGAGATAAAGTTTTAATTCTTTTGCCGCATCTGCGTATCGCTTCATATCGTTTCCATATAGCAAAGCGAGTTGGAAATGCACCGTCGGCATTGCTTCTTTTGCTAATTCTTTGGCTTTCAGCAAATGTTTCTCGGCATCTTCAAACTTTTTCGCCATTCGTTTCAAAATTCCCGAAAGCAAATATGCGTCCGCCAAACCTTGGAAAATTTCGATTGATTTATCAATCGCAAACGAAGCATCTTCAAATTTATCAAGCGAATAATTAGCATACGCCAACCCATACCAACTCCGGTAACCACGCGGATTTACTTCCAAAGCCGCGCTAAAAATATATCTTGCCGCATCATAATATTTAAGCCTGACATATTCATTTCCCAGTCTTTCCAAAGCATTAAAATATTTCGGAAATACTTCAATCGCAGATTTCAATCCTGCAATTCCTTCCTTGTCCTTCTTATCGTTTAAATCTGTAATTGCCTGCTGATAAAGTTTTTTTGCTTCAGGGGGAATTTCTTGAACAAAAATGGTTCCTGTTTTTCCCGGAGTAAAACCTTTCCTCAATCTTAGACTAAAATCGAGTTGTTCATCGCTAGATCCCGATATACGCTGATTTCCCGCCAAATCCGCCTGACGGGTAAAATTAACAATTTCAACTTCCCTTGTTTGCTCTTCATAATCCGTGCCGTAGGCGTTCACACGAACGCTGTAACGCCCTGCCGACATTCCCGAAAAAACATACCGCCCCGAATTGTCAGTCCGCGCTCGTTTAATAGGTTGTCCATATTCATTCAGTAATTCGACAAACGCATCATAAATCGGTTCGCGCTCATATCCGGTAACATAACCGCTTATCGAGTTGCCTCGCTGTGCAAAAACGGAAGAAGAAGACAAAAACAAAATTGCCAAGGCAAAAAATAAGAATGTCGCATTGACCGACCCAAATCTACAATTTTTCATACTCAATCACTCCAATTTTATTTATTCGGAAACATTCAAAAGATGCCCGAGTTTTTCTTTTTTTGTTTTAAGATAATGCGCGGCGGGCTGTTCGGATTCGACTTCAATCGGCACGCGCTCAATGATTTTCAGTCCGGCTTCTTCGAGAGCGCGAAGTTTGTCGGGATTATTCGACATCACGCGCACCTTACACAAGCCCAAATCGAAAAGAATTTCCGCGCATTGTTGATACAGTCTGGCATCAATCGCAAAACCTAATTTTTCGTTTGCTTCAACCGTGTCCGCGCCTTCGTCTTGCAGTGCGTAAGCACGAATTTTATTGATAATTCCGATGCCACGCCCCTCTTGTTGTTGATAAACGATTGCGCCGCGACCTTCTGTTTCAATCAATTCCATCGCTTTATGAAGTTGCGGACCACAATCGCATTTTATCGAACCGAAAACGTCGCCGGTCAAACATTGCGAATGAATCCGCACTAGCGTCGGCACGTTTGCCCGCATATCGCCTTTTGTCAAAACGACAAATTCTTCATCGCTGATTAACGAACGATAGCCGATAATCTTAAACTTCCCGATTTGTGTCGGCAAATTTGCCTCCGCAATTTTCTCAACCGTCAGATGGTGTTCAATCATCGAGCAATTATGATTATTATCCGACAAGTTTAAAGCATTTTCCATATAATAATTGGTAAGATTAAATTATAAAGTAAAAAGTAAAAAGTAAAAAGTAAAAAAGTGTCTTGCTCTAAATTACATTCTAGCAAGACACTTCTTAAATTTTACTTTTTACTTTTTACTTTTTACTTCCGTCTTCGTCTTTTTTCTCTTCTTCATCTTCCTGATGCGCGAAAACGCTTGCGTCATTCGTGCCGAAGATTTTTGCCAGAAGTCCGTTCAAAACTTCCGAAATCTTCGATGGCTGTGCTGATTCAACTTCAACTGCGCGAACTTCTTCGCCTGCAAAAGCCATATCGAGCCGCACTAATTCCGCGGTTACATTGCGGCAAAAAGAACAATCAACCAGATGGCTAACGATTGGCGTTGCTTCGCGCTGATTCAAGTTTCCTTCAACAAATGCCGATAGTGCATCTTCGTCGAGATGCCAATTTTCCTCTGTTGTTTTCGCCGTCCGCACTTTCAAAAAGCGGTCAACCAAGCCTTGTATTTGTAGTTCTTGCGGATTCATTTTCCCCGTGTTTTCCATTTTTAATTCCAGCCTCCCGCTTTGTTGACGTTAGCTTTACATATTATTTGCATAAAAAAATTTTAAAGTTCTTTCTGACGCAACTTTGGGGATTTACGTTGCCGTCAAATTTCGATAAAGATTCGGGCTTGCCAAATCTTGTGTAGCGAGTTCCATACAAATTTCGATTTCCTCTTCGCTTAACTTGTGCGTTTGCAAAAGTTCCGAGCGAAACATTTTCAAAACCTTTGAATAACTTTTCTCCAACCAACGCATAATCGTTGATTCGTGAATGCGCGTTTCTGGATTTTGGTCGCGTGTTGCCGAACGCCTCTGAAACCAATCACGAAGCGGCGAAGCCGAATTTTCAACCATTCGAGCAATTTCGCGCAATTTCATATTTTCGACGTGATAATAAAGCAGAAGCAGTTTTTCGTGATTATCCAAACTCGCAAAAGCGTTTTCAATCGAAGTCAGTGTCGCTTTTCGGTAACGGTTTTTGGCGATTTTTTCAATCATTTCGTCTTCGCCGCCAAGTTTTACGTCTTCGGCAAAACTCGCGTGAACATAACTTTCGCCGACATTTTCGGTCATTTCATCAAGCGAAACTTCATCGTGCGAAGCGCGATGCAAATCAACCAAAGAATGCCAAATCACCGTCCGCAACCAGCCGCGCAAACT
>CALMEH010000358.1 GCA_937863115.1 uncultured Acidobacteriota bacterium | reverse complement strand
TCGCCCGGCAAAATGTAGTCAGTCGTAAAATTGCCCCACGGTTGGTAAATAGTCCCGCCGTCCGAACTCTTTAATACGATATAGAAATTATCGGGTCCTGAACCGAAGCGATAAATAGCGAGGTCAACTTTACCGTCACCATCATAGTCGGCGGGAATCGGAGCGTCATAAAAAGCATTATTGGCGGCTCCGGGAACGCCCCAATTTACTACGCGGGCAGTGCCGGGCGAACTTTGGCGAATATACCAAGTCAGCGGATCGCCGGTCGTTGCGCCTCTGCGAGCAACGGCAACGTCTGTTTTACCGTCGCCGTCGTAATCGCGACAGAGCGGCAAATCGCTCGGATTAAAGTTGGTAGTTGACGGTTGTCCGAGTCCCCAAGCAAAATACTGTGTCGTGCTGGTTGCCGACATAAACACCCAAAATTCGGATTGTCCCCCGAGTGTTGCCGAATCGCGGTAAAAGGATAAATCGTCTATACCATCACCATCAAAATCGCCCGGACAAGGGAAATCTGTAACAGCATCGCCCCATTCACCTGAAATCTGCGTGCCGGTCGTGCTGTTTTTGTTCCAATAATTGATTGGTCGGGTCGCACCTGCCGCCGGAAACCTCAGAACGCTGTAATCATTTTTGCCGTCACCGTCAAAATCAATCGGACGTTTCGCCGCAAGTTGACCACGAATCTCGCCGCCCGGATTATTTGTCGTGTGAACATTGACATACATTCCTTGCGAACGTAGTGTCGCAATCTGCGGCGCAGTAATCGCCGAAGTTCCGTTAATTACGCCGGATGTTCCGCCGACAACCGCAAAACCGATTGTTACCGGACCGTTCGCGCCGCGTGCGCCGGTGTGAATATGTCCCGCCGTCTGTGTGCTTCCCAGATTGTTATAAACTACCTGATAAGTAATCGTTCCGGCTGTTTCATTCAGAAAAACCCGCGCATATCCGGTCGCGGCTGTCGTTACCGCCGGATTTTCTTGTCTGCCTTCAAGATAGGCAAAAAAGTTTTCGGCGTTTGCGGTTGTCGCAAAGATAAACACGAAAACCCCCACAATCATTAAACTGCTAAAGTTCTTATTCATTTTCTCTCCTCACTTTATATTAGAAATAACCTTAAAAAAGCATCTGACCGAATATAATTATCCGCGATACCGCCAGCCGGAAAATTTAGTATGACAATATCTAAGACATTACGCCTGTTGGGTAATGTTGTCAATCATTTTGAAGGCAAGAACAGAAACCGATTAATTTTTCGCCTATGTTTGAGGATAATTAATGACTTTGACGATTCCTTTCTTGAATTTGTTGGGGTTTGGGACGGGCAAATTTATCAATGAAAACTGATGGTTGTAGCGTTCTTCGGCGGAAGTTCTGCCGTCGGGCGCAGATTGCCATTCGTATTTGAGGATTGCGCCATCGTGAAATTCATAGATGCGTTCGATTTTATCGGCGGTATAGATAGTCGGTGTTTCGTTTTTTATTTTGTGGCGTTCATCGCGGATAACGATGTCGGCATATTCGGCAGCTGTTTGCATAATTGTTTAATCGCTTCATTCTAATTGATTAAGCAAAAAATCAGAAGTCCGCAAACGAACTTCTGATTTTCGCTCGTTACCGGATAACTTTCCTAATCCGCCGTAATGACTATGCTATTAATCTCCTCATTGATGGAAACAATCTGCGGTTGGAATTGATAGCCCTTCGCCGTAGTTTGAATCGTATAAGTTTGACCTGCTTCAACTTCTTCAAAGCTGAAATAGCCGAACGGGTTTGTCTGAACGGTGCGGCTGTTACCTTGCGCGTCCGTCAAAGTTACACGCGCCCGATTGATAGCTCTGCCGTTTGAAGAAACAACCCGACCGGAAACCGAAACATTCGCCGCCGTCGGTGCAAGTGCGGGCGTTTGCCACATTCCGCGTCCGTGCGTGGCGATTTTCACTTGGCGCGTGGCGGTTGTTCCGGCGGTCATCGCAATATCGAAGACCGCGACACGCGGCAGACCTGTGCCGAACGGAATCCAATTTGCGCCGCCGTCGCCCGAAGTATAAACGCCGATGTCCGTTCCGGCGTAAAGCCGATTAGAATCGAGCGGATCAACCATAAACGCATTGACCGGAACTTGCGGCAAACCGGTCGCCGCGGCAGTCCACGTCGGAGCGAGCAAACCTTCTTCGGCAAAACTGCTCAAGGTCGTCGTTTTCCAGACGTTCGTCGTGGTAAAAGTCGTCAGCGTAACGTAAGCGATATTGACGTTGTTCGGGTCAATGATGGTGCGGGCGACGAAATTGTTCGGAATCGTATTGCCCGGATCGAAATCAACCAAAGGAGTCACGCCCGTTGTCGTGCCGAAAAGTCCGCCGTTGGTTTGACCGATAAGCCGCACATTGTCGTTTTGCGGTGAAATGCCGATGGCACTAATCGCGGAAGTAAATGTCTGGCTGACGGTTGTATGGTTTGCACCGTTGTCGGCGGAGCGGAACAGACGGTTCGATCCGTAATAAATCGTATTGTTCGGGCTGCCCGGACCGCGTTCGAGCGGCGCGTAGAACAAAACCGTGCCGGTGCAACTAATTCCGTTGCCGGTTACGCCACCGCTACATCCGCGAAACGCCCAATTTCCGTCAAACGCGCCGGCTACCGTGCCGACATAACCGTAACCGTTCAACCCCGAATTATTAAAATATGTGTGATACATATCAACCGTCGTCGCACTTGCGTCGGCTTGGTCAATGACGGCATAGCCGCCGTCGCCGAAGTCAATTCGGTTCCACGTCGTCGCAGATGTTTGATGATTCGTGCCGTTGTCCTGCGTGCCGCCGATGGCAAAGTCCAGTTCGGTCGAATGTGTGTCAAGCGACATAAATTGCGTGGCAGTGAACGTCGCATTGTTCAAAGAAGTCCAGACAATCGGCGTTGCCGAAACATTGGTTGTTTTGTAAATTCCGCCGTCCGTGCCGAGATAGACGGTCGTCGGCGCGGAAGGCGCAACGGCAAGCGCGTGTGTGTCAACGTGCAATCCGGCGGTAAAATTCGCGCCGTCCGCCGTGAAGCTCGTGCCGCCGTTGGTTGAACGCCCGAAAACGAGTTGCGGTGAACCGCCGGGATAGACGTTATCCGCGTTGGTCGGGTCAACGGCAACGGCGATGTCATAGAAACATTGCGGACTGCAAAAATTATTATCAATTCGCAGAGCAAACGTCGCGCCGCCGTCCACCGAGCGAAAAACCTGCCCGTCGCCATTGCCCGTGGCGGCGAAAATCGTCCACGTTCCGGCGTTGCGGTGTGCGCTCAACTCGGTGCGAATCTGCGTCCCACTTGCGACTCCCAGAGTTAGCGCGAAGGTCGGCGTTACCGCCAGCGTGTCGTTTGAGCGATAGATGCCGCCCACGCCATCGCCGAAAGTATCTTGCAGAGCAAGCACTAAATTATTCGCGTTGTTCGGGTCAATCAGAACATCATTTATCGGATAGTCCTGAAAGGCGAGTCCGGTGATTGAAAGTTTTGTAAAAGTCGGTGTTGCGCCCGTCGCGTTGAACGAACGGAAGATGCCGGGTTGGGGCGAGGTAAAATTCCCCCCGTTGTGAATGCCCGCGTCGCCGTTGCCGGTAACGACAAAAATCGTATCCGGGTTGGTCGGATGGACGGCGATTTTAC
>CALMEH010000357.1 GCA_937863115.1 uncultured Acidobacteriota bacterium | reverse complement strand
CGGTTTGTCCTTGTTTGTTTTGCGCGTTAATGTTTGCGCCCGAATCGAGAAGAATCTGCAAAACTTCCGCGCCTGCCGAATTTTCCGCCGCCAAAATCAAAGGCGTGTTTCCGTCCGCATCCAAAGCGTTGATTTTCGCGCCGTGGCTGAGAAGAATCCGCACGAGTTCCGCGCTTGCATCCGAATCGAGCCGCATCAGAGGCGTTTGTTTGTTATCATCACGGGCATTTACTTTCGCGCCGAAATTAAGCAGAAGCTCTGCTAATTCGAGATTGCCGTTTTCAATCGCAAGAAAAATCGGCGTGATGTTGTTGTAATTTTCGTCTTTTTGATTAACGCTTGCACCGTTGATAATCAGATTTTTAGCTTCTTCAAGATTATCATTCGCAACCGCTTGATGAAGTGGATTGCGATGTTCTACAAAAGCTACGTCGCCCATAACAATAACTGTTTGATTTTCATCGGCTTTCATTATCTGGCTAACTACAGTTGCCCTATCAAACGAGACCGAAGGAAACAATCTCGACTTTCTGAAGCCGGATATTTCAAAATCAATATAATATGTTCCAACTGTAATATTGTTAAATTCATAAAATCCGTCCGAATCACTTGAGGTAATAAAAGTAGCTTCGTTTTGTTGATTAGTGAGCGTAATTTTCACATTCGGAATTACCGCGCCGGTTTCATCGGTTATTGTGCCTTCAATGCTTCCTGTTGTGATTAAGGTTTTATTTTTGTCATTCAAATTTTCTGTTTGCGTCATTTCATTGTTTATTCTGCCAATACGCGGCTTACCCTGCGCGAAGGTGAGTGTCGAAAATGCCAATGACGCGCCTAAAACACCCGCCGAAAGTCCGGCGCGGCGCGTTATTTGATAAAGTTTTTCGGCAAAAATCGGCTGATTATTGACCGGATTTTTGACGTAGCGAACGCAAAGATTTCCGCCCGAATCGCGCACAAGGCGCATCGCTTTTTTGCGCGTCATCTGCGATAAATCGTTGACATTTTTACTGCAATGCGAACAAAAACGCACCTTTTCATTACCCGTCATCGCGTCCCAACTTTCGGAACACGGCGATTTTATTTCTATCGAATCAACCAAAGATTTTTTTGACATAATTTTAGAAAACTCCTTCTCTTTTTAGAACCTTCGACGAATGAAAACTTGCAAGCACTTTGCCTAAAAGATGCGGTGAGTTTTCGATTTGGTTGCAACGGCATCAAAAAATAATTCACCGCAGAAACACGGAGACACAGAGTTTTTCTTATTATTTTCTCTGCGCTTTTGCGTCTTTGCAGTAAAAAAAAGTCTGGCGTTTTCGTCAAGATTTATTGTAAAATCAAGCGTTACCAAACTATTTCAAAACCTGCGGCATCGAAAATAATGTTCGCCCAATTTTGCTATGAAATTTCTTTTAACCTTGCTGATTTTATTTTTCGCTTTTGACGTTTCGGCGCAGATTCGCGGAACTTTGCTCAAATCAAACGGCAAACCGCTTGCCTACACCGAAATCGAACTCGTTCCCGTTGATTCAAAAAGAATGGTGATGAATCAAAATCTTTTTGCTATTAGCAGTGCAACTGGCAAATTTTCGTTTCAGAATGTTCCACCCGACGAATACACCTTGAGCATAAATTTCGATGATAAACCTACGGATTTGTCGCCTTATGACACATTTTTTTATCCCAATGCGACTGACCGTAGCGAAGCCGAAGTGCTTCAAATCAATTCTTCGAGCGCAATAAAAAACGTGATTTTTAAACTTCCGCCGCCGCTCGTGCAAAGAAAAATTATCGGCAACGCAGTTTTCACCAACGGCAATCCGGTAGTCGGTGCGTGGATTGGTTTGCGCGACATAAAATTTGACCGCTCAGTCGGCTTCGGCATTGCCAAAACCGATGCCAAAGGAAATTTTACCGTTATGGGATTTTCAAACAGAGAATACCAAATCGGCGCAGTTCTTTTTGATCGCATTCCAAAACCGACCGATAATTTTCTGCCGCAAGTAGTTGCCGCCGGAGAATCGAAAATTTTTACGCTTGATGCAACTACCTCCATCATAAAATTCACCCTTCGTCAGTCCGAAGGCATTGAAAAAATCCGCGATAAATACGTTGCCGATTTGGTAGGGCAAGAAAATATTTTTAGTGATTAGAAGTGTTATAGTAAAACCAATATGGGAAAAATCATCATCGAAATTCCGCAAAACGTGAACCGCACATATCGAATCGTGTCGGAAGATTCGGCAAAAAAACTCTTAACAAATCTCGAACGGCTTATCGAAAAAGAAATTTCGGTGGAAGACGAAGATATTTTAGGTGTTTGGGCTATGCCGCCAAAATCAACTAAAAAAAGACGGATTGATTGAAAGTTAGCCGTTTTAGCCGATAAGTGTTACACTAAAGAAATATGTCATACAGTCCTCTGGCAATCAAAAGAAGTTACGTTTTGGGAAATCTTTACAATCGTTGCGAGGTTTCGGAAAAAACGCCCGTTTATATTGATACCGTAACGGACGAACCCGCCGGATATGTTGACAGCACACTCGGAATCTATGCCGATGCGTTTTTGTTTCATCTGCCCGAAGACATTTGCAAAAAACTCTCGACCGGACATTTTAAATACGGTTTCGACTACGAAAAAGACGAACAAACCAACCGCATTACGCTCAATTACATAATGCTCATCTCCAACGCCGGCAAAGAAATCCAACGCCGCAGCCCGTTTCTGAAAAAAGCATAAATCTCCAATTAAATTTGAATATCAGAAAAAACTCGCCATAATTAGAAATGGTGCAAGTTCGGAAAAACCACGCCGAACAACTGATGCTTTTGCATCGCGCATCAAACGAAGAAATTGCCGCTTAAATTTTTGCGAGGCTTGTATGAAAAATAAATTTTCACTTCTGATATTTTCGCTAGTTCTGATGTTTTTGCTTGGAAATTTCGAGCGCGTTTTTGCTTGTTCTTGCGGTCAAGCAAGCCTCTGCTCAAACTATAATAATGCAAAATATGTTTTTGTCGGCAAAGTCGTAAAATACGAAAAGACTAAAGGCAATTATGTTTTGGGAGAAGTTGAATTAGAAGTTTTAGAAGGTTTTGTCGGGACTAAAAAAGGGGAAATACTAAAATCAATTTCCAGAATGGATTCAGCTTGCAGTTTTACTTTTGAAAAAGATTTAACTTATTTAATTTACGGATTTCAATTACCTACAAACAGTCTTCTCGGAGAAAATGCTTTTTGGACAACTACCTGTTCACGAAGCAGAGAGATTTTGAAGGATTCTTTCTATTTCTCCGAAGATATAACTTTTTTGAGAAGTCTGCCTGATGAAAAATCCGGCGGCAAAATAAGCGGCAAGGTTTATAAACTTCAATTTATCAAAAATGAACTTGAAGAGATTCCTTTCAGTGAGATAAAAATTGAAATTTCAGAAATTGAAAAAGATAAAAATTATTTTGTTTTTACCGATAAAAACGGTAAATTTGAAATAAATGTGCCAATAGGAAATTACAAAATAACTCCTGTCTTACCCGAAAATTTGAAACTTTCATATACCCTCGATAAACCTTTCGGAATCAGAAAAGGCGGTTGTCGAGATATAAATTACAGAGTCGAAGAAACGCAAAAAAACAAGTAAAATTTAAATTTTGCAGTTGTGATGAAACCTTTCAAAATCAGAAATATCGAAATCAATCCGCCGATAATTCTGTCGCCGATGGCTGGCGTAACGGATTATACTTTTCGGCGGTTGATAAAGCGGCGCGGCGGCGTTGGGCTTGTGGTGTCGGAGTTTATTTCGGTGGAAGGTTTGACGCGGCATAATCCGAAATCGAAACGGCAGATGCGTTTTGACGAGGAAGAACGTCCGTTTGCGGTGCAGATTTTTGGCGGACAGCACGAACGAATGCGTTTGGGCGCGGAGATGGCGGAAGAAGTCGGCGCGGTCTTCCCAGCGCTCCGGGTAGTAGGTGAGCAAT
>CALMEH010000356.1 GCA_937863115.1 uncultured Acidobacteriota bacterium | reverse complement strand
AGGCCGGAAGCAGTCCGCTGTCCGAAGGCAAGGACCGCTTAATCAATTCGGCAGGAGAATTTCCGGCAAGTTCGAGTGGTAATTTTAAAGTCGTTGCGCCCGTCGTATTCGTCATAACTTGTCCACCGAAACGGTTTGCGCTACCGTTTGCCGGAAGAACGGAAGTGCTTTCCCAAAGCGGATTGGCAATACCATTCGGTGAACCGGGGAAAAATCCGCGTAAACCCAAAATGCTTGTTGTAAAATTCGGTCCGCCGACGGTTCCGCCGCCCGCCATTACGCTGCCCTTGGTGAGTTCGCTCTGGACGTTGTAACCGCCGACTTCGACCCACACATTATTATTTCCGCTCGAAGTATTTGCCTCGCCGCCGCGTGTCGCATCGCGGACGAATTCGCCCGCCGCCGTGATGCGGTTTAAAAATTTCGTATTGCGGAGCGCGTAGATATTTTGATTCGTGTGAATTCGCCCGTTAAACGTCATCAAAGGTCCGGGGTGAATTTCGATGTCTTCGTTAGAAAACATCCCGAATTGAAACAACGGCACAAGATAATTATTAAATTCGCGCTCTAATTTGACTTCGGTGCGTGTAACTTCGCGTGTTGCGGTCGAGGTCATTTTGTAAGGAATGATGCTGGCATAAAGTCCGGCGTAAGGTCCTTCGGCAATGTTGATGCGCGGATAAATGTTGCTCGGCAAACCTTGTGTCGTCCGCATTTCATTTAAACGCACCGCATCTTCGTCAAGTGTTTGGGTAAAATTGAAACCTTCCGTTTGCAAAGCCGTTGGATAGGTGTGTGAAATCGTATATAAATCAACTGTTGTCGGCGAGATTTTGCGGCGGAACAGATTGCTGAAATCATTGGTCATTTTTTCCATCGAAGCCTCAGCCGCATAAAAGGTTTGTGTTCTTTGAAGATCACTTCCCGCAATTCGTGCTTCGGTTGAAGAAAACGCCAAAGCCGTCAACGCAATGACTGATAAAATTGCCACGACAATTAACGCGACTGCCAAAGCCGCGCCGCGTTCCTTTCGATTTTTACTATTTTTTTCCAAAAACATTTTCCCCTCACTTACGATTCGCTTACCTTGTAGTTCGCGCTTCATCGTTCAAATAACAAACGCCCGTTAATTCGCCGATGCCTCCGCTGGCTCCGAAATATTGCACTTTAATTTCGATTTTTTTCAGTGTGTCGCTTAATCGTGTAATCGTAATTTGCCGTCGAAATCCGGTTCGCGCCCAACTGTTATCATCAAAATCGTCGCCTGTTCCGTAAGTCGAATCTGCGCCGGGCGCACGCAAATCATCGTCTGTGCCGCTAACGCCGTCCGGTCCCGGATTTACCGAAACATCTTTAAAGCCGACGCTGAAACCGTTGAAAACACTCGAAGTATTGGTGTTGTCAACTGCTCCGGCATTTTCAATCTGTTTGAATTCGAGCCTTTGCGAATTTCGCAAGGCTTCAATTTCTTCAATCGAAGCAACGATTATCGTTTTCGCTTCGGAAACATTGCGGCTTAAAGTCGTAAATTGCAATGCAAAGGTAATCGCGGCAGCAGTTCCGATAAGCGCAATGCTGACAATAAAAATCGCTATCACGGCTTCAATCAAAGTAAAGCCGTGCTGTTTTTTGCCTGAATTTTGATTTTTATTCGACATACTTGTTTTCACTCTGTTTATATCGCCAAGTTTTCACGCGCCCGCCCGCGCCAAGCACGGAAACGGCAAAAGCCGTGTCGTTCGGGTGTCTTGTGTGATAAAAAAAGACTGCTCTGTTTTGGGGATTATTGCTGGCATCCAGCACTGAGCCGTCGGGCTGAAATGTTACGGTTACAAAATTTGTGGTCAAAGCCGTGAGATTTGTTGTGTCGTCGAGCGCAGTAGTCGGAACGCCTGTCGGTCTTCCGTAAATTATTTCGCCTGTTTCAATGCCCGCGCCCGCTAAATCAAGCGTTTTGTTTTTCGTGTCCCCGAAAACTCCAAAAGCTCCGCCGTAAATTGTCATTCGCTTAATTGTATCGTCATACCGAAAAGTTATGGCGCGTCTTTGCGACATCGCTTCTTGTCTGGCTTCCACAAGCGTTGCGGTAACTTGTCTTTGAAGCGACGAAAATTTCATTAAACGGCGTGAAGAAATTATTTGAGGCAATGCCAACGCCAGAATAATTGCCGCTACCAATACGACGACAAGCAATTCGGGAATACTGAAACCTTTTTGGTTTTTTGCAAGTTTTTCTCTATTTTTTCCTAACATCTTAACTTCTTTCGGTCTTTTCAAACCGTTAGAGAAAAAATCTCTACTACACAATATTTTGAATAATAAAGTTTTTCCACAAATAACAATGTTTATTTGATTGTTTTTTGATTTCATCTGAAAGTAACGTGCTTTTTGAACAGTTTGGAGCATTTATGCCAATGAGAATCGTCAAATAAATAGCGAACGGAAAAATTTGCTAAATTACCACTCTAAAAAAATTCCCCGTCAACCAAGAGAAAGATTGACGGGAAAAATCGGAAGAAACAAGGGGTTGATTTCATAACACAAGGTTTAGTTCAGAGAAGTTTTGCCATTTATTTTCAACATTTTGAGATTTGCATTGAGGCGCGGTCAGAGCGCAGATGAGATTTTCAAAAGCAAAACTTCTCTGAAAAATCCCTAATCGTTAGTAGACACGATTATGGTTTAGTAGTGGTATTGTTCTGGGTCGGAACATTTTGCTGCTGTTGCTGTTGCAACTGTTGTTGCGGCTGTTGTTGCACCGGATCGGAATTTGAAGACGGATTGCCGAGCGGAACAGGTTGAATAATCGTCGTCGAACGATTGGTCGTGCCGACTTTACCGTTGGTCGGATTTCCTTCATAATCCGGGCGATAGATGCGCGGCGTAATGAAGAACAAAATTTCGCTGGTGTTGCGTTGCGTTGTTTTGTTTCGGAACAAATATTTAATAATCGGAATGTCGCCGAGTCCGGGCGTTTTGCTCTTTGAACTGACTTCCAAATCGGTCAAAACTCCGCCGACAACCGTTGTTCCGCCATCCGGCACGAGAACTTGCGTTTTCATCCGTTGAGTATCAATTCCCGGCGTTCCGCCTGTTCTGGCGGCAATCGCGGGATTAATCGAGTTGTTTTCCGCCGTAACGTCCATAATTACCGTTCCGGCATCGCTGATTTGCGGCGTAACTTCAAGACGCAAAGGAACATTAACAAAGGTCGTTGTGAAAACTAACCCTGCACCGTCTTCTTCATCTTCGCTTCCCGCATTTCTTTGAACGGTCGTAACCGGAATTTGGCTTCCGCTCTCAATTTCCCCTTTACGATTGTTCAGAATCGTAACACGCGGGCTGGCAATCGTTTTGCTTTGTCCGTTTTTCTCGGCTAAATTCAATGCCGCCGTAATTTGCGCCGTGCCGAAGACTCCGGTTGTTAAGAAAAATTGTCCGGTCGGAATATTGTCGGAAAGGTTATCCGTTTGTGCTATGCCGCCGCCGCCGCTGCCGAAAGGATTGGCAACACTAAAACCGAGTTGAACGCCGATGTCGCGCAGGAAATTGCGTTGAGCAATAACGATGCGAGTTTCGACTTCGACTTGCGGTTCGGGTTGGTCAAGAACGCCGACGAGTTGTTTGATGCTGTCAATATTTTCGCGCACATCCGTAATGATGAGTGTGTTTGTGCGACCGTCAACTTCGATTGCACCGCGCCGCGAAATACGGCGTTTGATAATTCCCAAAAGTCCTTGGTCATTACCGCCACCGCCACCGGTTGTTGAACTGCTCGAACTTTCCTGAGGTGCGCCGCCTTGAAATCCGCCACCGGTCAAAGAACCTGAAACACGCGCATAATTCAAACGAATAATTTCCGTATAAAGCGGCGAGGTGTCGAGTTGATTTTCCTTAATTTTACGGCGCACATCTTGTTCTTCGGCAAGAATAGTCTGTTTTGCGACGCGCAAAATCGGACCGTTGACTTGAACCGCCAAAC